>SKYD01000111.1 GCA_007128075.1 Thiorhodovibrio sp. | reverse complement strand
GCCGGAACTGCCAGCCCGAAGGTCTCCAGCGTCTCCCCTAGCCCGTCAACCCGACACAATGCCTCGGCAAGACTGGTCAGCGGCAACTGTGGCGAGTGCGTTGGCGCAAGCTGACAGCAGCGCACCGCCGCAATCGATTGACAGCGATAGGGGCGGTTGAATTGCGGAATCAGCCCGGCTTGCACCAGCGAAGTTTTGCCACAGCCCGAGGCACCATGAATCACCGTCAACACCCCAGCGCCGCTGCTGTCTTGTGTGCTGATGCTCTCTAACAGATCGCGGATTTCCGCCTCGCGCCCGGTGAAAATCTGCTCATCGGCAATCGCAAAGGGCGCATGTGGGCGAAACGGGCTGCCGTGCCAGTCGCGCTCGCCGCTGCCTAGCCGCCGCTCGGCACTGATCCGCCGGTTGAGCAACTTGCGAAGCTGGGTATCGAGCAGGGTGCGAAACTGGCCATCGCTATCGAAGGTGCGAAATGCCCGCCGAAAGCTGTTGTCTTCATTGAAAAAATGGGTGCGAAAAAAGGCATCCAGCCGCTGGCGGTCGGCAACCGCTTGGCTGGCAATCTCGGTGTCGATGATGTCCACCAACCGCGGCGCGGTTTTTTTGTAGACCAACACCTCGGGCAGTGGATGATTGGGCAGCCCGGTCACTGCATCGAGAAATTCCCACTCGGTGCCAGTGCGCCCACGATACGGCTCTTCAGGCAAGGGCGAGCCAAGCCGCGTCCATAAGATCACCAACACAATCTCGCACTGTGCTGGACGGGTCAGACTCGCCTGAAAAGTGCGATCTGCGGTCAGTGCCTCGTCTTCCCACAGAATCGCCCGCACTGGAAAATAAGGGCGGTACTCCTGCGCCAGCCGTCCCACCACCTCGCGGACAATCATCCGCTCGTGGTCAACATCGCTTGGCGAGGAGACAAAGATGCGGATCGGTGACGGTGGCATCAGTGCTGAAAACGCTTGGGCTGGTAACTGTTCACGAACATCTGCACTATGCTAGTTTAATACTTCGGACAGTTTTTGATGAGAGAGTAGCGGCACGGGGCAATCTTCGATGGGGGTGTAACCTGCCTCCCGCTACTTCTTAAAGATCAATGGGTTAGCAAGGCTAAAAATCAAGAGCTTAGGTGAATCGAAAAAGCTTATTTTCGATATTTCAAAGAGTTAAGGGTGCGCTCGGCAGGTTACACCCCATTCAGTCTGTATCGACCTAAAAATTTGTCCGCAGTATTGGACTATAAAAATTGCTAAAAATCTAGTTAAACACGATGGTTTTGTTGTCATGCACCAGCACGCGGTCTTCAAGGTGATAACGCAGCCCCCGCGCCAGCACCATTTTTTCAACATCGCGTCCTAAGCGCACCATGTCTTCGACGCTGTTGTGATGATTCACCCGCATCACATCCTGTTCGATGATTGGGCCGGCATCCAGCTCGCTGGTGACATAATGACAGGTGGCACCAATCAGCTTCACGCCCCGCGCCGAGGCCTGATGATAGGGATAGGCACCGACAAAGGATGGCAAAAAGCTGTGATGAATATTGATGATGCGTGCTGGATACTGAGCACAAAGTGACGCTGGCAGAATTTGCATATAGCGTGCCAGCACGATGACATCGGCTTGCGCCTCAGCCAGCGCCTGCTCAATAGCTGCAAAATGGGCGGCCTTGGTGTCCGCTGTCACTGGCAAATGGTGATAGGCGATGCCGTGCCATTCGACATAGCTGCGCAGCTCATCATGGTTGGACAGCACGCAGGGAATGCGAAACGACAGCTCACCACTGCGCCAGCGATACAATAAATCAGACACACAATGCGCTTGCTTGCTGGCTAACAACACCACTCGTTTCGGGACGCGGCTGTCGGTGATCTGCCATTGCATCGCAAAACGCTTGGCAATTGGGGCGAATAATTCCTGAAACTGATCAACATCAAAGGGCAGCGAGGCAGCGCGTACCACATAGCGCATAAAAAACCACTGGCTGCCAGGGTCGGTGTAATGGTGCGCCTCGGTGATCCAGCCCTGATGTTGGGCAATAAATGCGCTCACTGCGGAGACAATGCCCACCTGGTCGGGGCAGGAAATAATTAGCCGATAACTCGGTTCCATGCTTTAACAGGATCCTTTAAATTCGGGCGCAGGCTTGCCAAAATAATAGCCTTGCAAATAATCAAAGCCAAGCTCAATACAGGCATCGACCTCTTCACGCAGTTCAGTGCCTTCAGCGAGTGTGGCAATGCCTAGATCGTGGGCAATTTTAACCAGCATGGCAATGGCTTGGCGCGAGGGCGCGGGGCGCAGATGCAGATTGCGAATCAGTGCAATGTCAAACTTGAGCACATCAGGCGGCGATTCAATCAGCTCCAACAGCCGCGCCTGACCCGCGCCAAAGTCATCATAGGCTAAACCAATATCCAGCTCCGCGAGCAAGGCGCGCAACTCAGTGATGGTTTTGGGATTGGTCACCGCCGCCTCATGGATTTCCATGGTCATCGGCAACTGCGGTGCCAACAAGCGCAATTGAGGCAATGATTGACGCAAAAATTCGATATTGGTTTCTTTGGGAACAGTATTAAAGAACAACTGCACATTGAGTTGTTGCGCCTTGGCGATGCCAATTTCACGAAACAGCGTTGATAATTCAGTTTCTTTATCCAGGGTGCGAGCAATCTGAAATAACGGCCCTGGACTGCTGGGCAGTCCCTCAAAACTGCCGCGACCAAGCAGCTCATAGCCAATGACCCGCTCATCGTGGCAACTCACCAGCGGCTGATAGTAAGGCAGCACTGCCTTGGTTTGCAGCATCGCCGCAAACTGGGCATCAAAAGTAAAAATACTTTGCGGAACAGCCGTAATATTCAAACAGGTGGCATCAAGGTCCTGTTCAATCACTGGCTGATTGGGTGTCACTGCGGCATGGTGCAACACCCGAAACTCAACCGCACCAAAATGCAGAATGTCACCGCTGTTGATGCGCTGGCTGCCACTGATGCGCTGACTGTTGACAAAGGTGCCATTGGTGCTGCCAAATTCACGCACCACCAGCACCTCATCCATCATCACAATCTCGGCGTGACGGCGCGAGATTTCAGGGAACGACAACCGCAGATCACAACCTTCACTGCGACCAACGGTGAACGGAAATTGTTTGAGCTGGATAAACCAGGCACGGCCATCGAGACCGCGCCCTTCAAGGTACCAGCCGCTGGTTGATAAAGCTGAATCATTGGGTGTGAGGAGCATCGTCATAGCAGCGTTTGCGAGCCATCGCCAAAAAAATAACGCTATTATAGCTTGAGAAGCGGGCGGGTGTTGAGATCGCTGGCAAGCATCAGAATTTATACACGCTTGCTCGGGGCTTGCGAAATATCGCTATTTGATCAACGATCCGAACATGAGAATAGCACCACGATCATCAATCGGGGCGGTTCGCGAACCGCCTCGACGATGATGTTTTGTTTGGCGACTAGCTTGATGATTTAGAAAATAGCCGCCGCCACGCCTGGCGCAGATATTTATCCGCCTCAATCGCCCCTAAGCTCGGCAGGAAGCACAGCAAAATCAGCGGCCACCAATGGATAGGGAAATCAGCAGTTTTGAACCAGCTCGCAGTTTCGGGTACAAAAGTGGGAATCAGCCGAATGGCGATACTGCCAGCCACACCCGCCAGCAGCCACTTGTTACTCCAGAAGCTGAAGCTGCGCACTGATTTGTCGATTGAGCGCGCTGAAAAGACATAGCCGAAATGGGCAAACAGAATCGCCCAGAAGGCAGCGGTTTGCGCCTGAGTCAGCAGCAGCGGATCAACCAGTTCGCCGTTGACTACAGCAGGCGCGCCGAACAGGTAGTAAATCCCAAACCCGGGCAGCG
>SKYD01000081.1 GCA_007128075.1 Thiorhodovibrio sp. | reverse complement strand
GTGGGCGAGTGCTTTGAGAAAATAGAGGCTTAAAGTTGGGTTATAGAGGCGATCGCTGGCATCCTCGCTAAAACAATAGCCGTTGTAGAAGGTGCGCATGGTCGCCAATGCCCCCTCTGGCGACCAGTTGCTTGTTTGTTGATGCAGTTGGCAGAGTACCTTGGTCACTTCGGCCTCATTAAAACCACACAAATCGTTAAACTGAGGGAGCAAATAGATATCTTCACCGACATTGTAGCCGCTGGTCATATCGCTGAGCACGATGGGCGAGATGCCAGTGATAAACACCCGATCCAATCCCAGACCGCCAGCGGCTGCCTTCACTGCTTTGAATATGGTTTTAAACAGTCCCTCGCCTTGCAGCAAGGTTTGGTAACGATCCTGACTGCCAGCGCGATCAGCCATCAAGACCTCGTTGGCGAAGTTGTCATATTCGTCGATGAGTAGATAGAGCCGGTGCGGGGTTGCGTGCACAGCACCTAAAACAGATTGCAGGGAAGAGAGTGCATCCTTAGGATGGAGCTGAATCTCACGGCTCCAGTGTGCCTGATAGTCGATCACAAACCGAGACAAACAATCGTTGAGATAACGATGCACAGCCGCCTCGATGTCGTCAATCTCGCCATGTGCTGCGATCAGCGAAAAATCCCATTTGAGTACAAAATACTGGTTATGCAGTGGGGTGGGATTGCGCCCGACTGCCAATGTCCCAAATAATGCGGTGAATTGATCGGCGCGGTTAATATCGTAATAGTGCTCTAACATCGACAGCAGCAGGCTTTTGCCGAAGCGTCGTGGGCGTAAAAAGATCAACTGCCGCCCAGCCTGTTCCAGATCAGCTAGACGATCGGTGCGATCTTGATACCAATAATGGTCTTCAATCAGCGTGCCGAAATCACTCAAGCCGTAGGGAAATTTCATACTCAATCAGTTGCGCTTCGCGCTTGAGTTCTTCATCACGGCATTCTTTGCCCCAGACTTTTAACAGTCCACGCAGGGTATCGATGTCGAATTTTTTGTGTTTAGCTAAAAAATTGCGAGCGGCAATGATGCCGCCTTCGCGGTAGCTTAATATCATGCCGTGCAATATATCCCACAGAGTTTGTGGATACTTTAGCCGCGTTGCCGCACGCTCCTCGGGTCGGAGTAGACGCAGTTTGTTGCCCTTGATCGCCAGTGGTGCGGCGCGGTCACTGTCTTGCACATTGGCATAGGCAACGCGATCATCGCTGGCGCGGTAGTTGCCTTTTGCGTTGTAAAGATGAAAATTAAGCGAACGGCTCATCTGCAACGCATCATCGAAGGCAAATTCGCCCAGCCCATTGATGCCCAGGGCGATCACCGCCAGACGGGATTCTGCATCCAGGTCGTCTACGGTGACCAGTCCGCCGGAAAGACGGCTGACTTCTTCTTCGGCCACCACCCGGGCTGCTTCCTGCATGGCGCGAGTCGGCGGCACCTCGTCATCTCTATCTTGCACTGGCCAATGAGCAGAATAGACCCGCAGCGCCCGTCCCCAAGAAGCAATCATGCGATCCACCGGATTGAGCTTGAGATGGTTAAACTCGGCAAGCCCCTCCCGTACTGCGGTTTCCAGCTTGCTTTTGACCTCGTAGGCCCAGCTAGAGGGTATGCGGTCGGTGCGGTCGGCGGGGCGGCAGGCGATGAAAATGGTGGAAGCAGCGGCGGCGAGATTAAGCTGATGGGTAGATGCTCCAAATTCAGAGTCTACAGGGTAAGTCGCTGTAATATCCCAGCCAGACTGAATGAGAGAGTTGGTCAGCGTTTCCCAAGCATCAGAACTCTTGTGAGTAAACATCAGGGTCATAATGCCGTCTGGTTTCAACACCCGCTTAGATTCGGCAAAGATGCCCTGCATCAGTTCTTCATAGCGGGCTTTAGCCGCCTTGGCAGAGCCATCTCTTGCTGGATTGGCAACAGCCTCCGCTTGCTTGTTCGTGACATCGGCATCGAACCACCGCGGATAGAGATCACCTAGTGTTCGCTTTTGCCACACATAGTAAAAGTCCGATAGCTCGCTGTACTGCACATTATCGTAATAGGGCGGATCTATGACTACTGCGTCAACACTTGAATCTGCCAATTCATACATTTGAAGTGCTGATCCAAAAATCTGCTGAAGGTCTTCACGCTGAAAACCTGCTTTGGCGCGCTCTGTCACTAAATCTGCGATGCCTGCATAGGCATCTAAAACTTGTGAGATACCCCATCTAATGCCTGAAGATTTTCCGGCATAGACCATTTCTCCGAATGTCCACTTTAATGAAAAGTCATGTCGGCTGAATGTTCCAGAAATAGTCCCTCGTTGCGGAATCCAGCGATTCTGCCTGCTGTTATAGTCAATCACTTTGTCAATAGCCAACTGCAAATAAGTCACCACCGCTCGACCTCGTTCTTCGCCGAGTTCAGCTAGGATTGTTGGCTTCAGATCATTCAGCGCCTCCATCGCTGTCAAATGTCCCAGAAGCTGACGCGGGGTGAACATATCGGCCCAAGTCGGCATACCGTAGTGGACAGGACGCATATCATTGCCCTGTGGAAACGGCTCATTAGGCACCAATCCCTTCATCTCAAAATCCAATCGACGCGCATTTAGCTCCTGCTCGGCAGCTTGTAGCGCATCCAGATCAGCGGCATTGGGTGCTCGAAAATAGCGCACTTTGGTGGTTTTGATCTCTCCTGCCCGCGCACCAGTGGTAAAACGCTGGATGTTGCCCTCTTTGTCCAGCTTGGGTTCGAGACGAATGCCGACCACGCAGTAAAGCACATCCTGCCACCGCCCCTGTTCGGACTCTCCGCGTGCTTGGCGTTTGATCTCATCGCCAGAAATGGCTTGATGACAGTGAACACACTGCCCAACACCGCGGTCAACGGTTCCGGCATCGAGATGACGCATGGTGACCCGCCGCTCGGCGGTGAGCGCAAATGGCTTAAAGTGGACGGTTTTATCAGGTTGAGGTGTGACCGCAATGCCCCATTGCTCGCCTTCTTTAGAGAGCCAAAATGAGTTTAATAAGGGTGCGTCTCCACCGCAGTGAGGGCAGGTGACTTGGCGGCAGTAGAGAAAATCAACAATGTCTTCATGATTACAAATTTCAGTTTCCTGATCTGATAATTGATCTGGAAAACTTATTGCTTTTTGACCATTTGTTTTAACATCCTGGTTTAATGCAAAAAAGCGAGTTAATGATTCCGTTTTATCTAGTAAAAGATTAGCGTAAAATTCTATGTCTTTGAGTAACTCTTTACCATATTTGATCGGATAATCAAGAGTTGCTTTAAGAATAACACTTGCTACAGGATTTAGCTCATTAGCAATAACTTTGTGTCCTAACCGCAGTGCCTCGAAAGGAATCGAGCCACCGCCAGATGTAGGATCTAAAATGACTTTTTGATCACATTTTGCTAGAGGTAAAACTGTTCGAGAGTAAAGCACGCGGATAATGATAGGCATCTCCAGCAAAACGCACCTTATGCTGTTTGGTGAAGGTCATTTTTTCCTTCGCCCACGCTGGATCACCCATCGCAACTCTAACAGGAAGCGTTTCTCCTTCATCTATTGTTGGTAGGGCGTTGGATTCTGCACGCCAACGGATAAGCACCGGATCGTTATCAAGTGTCGGATATTTTTCCAGCAATGCGGCAATGTGCTGGCGATTGCTTGTGCGATTATCCTGTTCACGACGGTAAGCACCGAGCACAACTCGATCAACAGGCAACATAAATCCATTTTCAGTAGAAACAATTTTTTCACAAACTTTGTCCTCGCCAATGATCCAGTCATTGCCGTGGATACTCGCTACCTGAATTTGGATCCCCAATCCCTTCACAAAAGCCTCGGGATCGGTATCCGCTGGTAGCAAAGAAGCCAAAATCGCCGCACGGCTGGGGGTCAATGGCCGCCTTGCCCACCACACATGCAACCTATGGGTTGGTGGAGCTTTGCCTGTATCTCTTTCACGACGAGTTTCCGCTCCCACCTGATGACAGGGAAACCCCGACTCAATCAAACGCTGCTCTGATGAACTCATAGTGTCTAACCTCGTGCGCGAATCCGTTCTAAAACCTTTCCGATCCGTGGATCACTCGCTTCACCACAAAGACAAATCCGCAGTCCAGTCATCGCCCAACTGCGCAGCGCCTGATCGGTGGTGGTGACATTCGCCAGCCAATACACTGCCTCTTCACGCGAGAACATGGCGACGCGACGGCCAATCAGCTCAATGCGGTCGATGTCTTTAATTTTGCTTTGCAGTTGAAAAAACAGCGCCAGCCGCGCCCCCGCCGTTGGATCCAGCGGCAGATTGAGGTTGGTGTGTTTCAGCCCTTGGACAGACATCAGCCGCTCCAGATTCAGCGCAATCCCTTGGTCGTCTTTGACATCCTCCACGATGCGCTTGAGCACTGGCAGACAGGCGCGTACTGACGCGCCGTGCATCTGACCACGCTCAATGGTTTTGGCGCGATAGTGAGTGAGACCATCCAGATCATCGCGATCTTCGGGCGCGACGCGCTCTTTGACCACCAAAAGCGGCGGTGGAATGTTTTTGCGACGAGTCAAGCGCAGCACATAGGGTGCGCGGCGCGCCAATTGCATCAATTGACGCAGCTCAACATCGCCTTTTAACCCGAACAAAGTTGTTTGCGAGGCGGTGGCTGTTCGGTTAGCCATTAGATTCTTTGGTGATATTTTCGAGAATGGCGATCAATTTGCAGCCTGCTGACGGCTCTGCCACAACCAGTTGTACGCCGTGCCGTTCTGAGGTAAAGCGCAGCCGATGATTGAGCGCAGCAAACAGCGCCCGACTTGTCACCAACTCGCCGACCGTCGTGGCACTGATTGAGAGATGAAACCGCGCTTGGTCTGGAGTTTCAGCAGCAATCATCAATGTTTTCACCTGGGTTGCGGAATCGCTGAGCGCGACTCCAGACAGCAGGTTAAACAGTTGCGTGATGGCGGCAGGTGATTTGATGTCAAACGCCTGCTCTTTGACCTCGGTTGGCGCAATCCAACCGCGTTCGAGCGCGTAGCGATGCGACATGACGATGCCCGATGTCGGTCGCGGCAACGCGCTGTTGCCAATGACCGCCTGTGTGGGATCTGGCTTGCCATCCGCATCAAATGCAGCAGCAGGATAGGCGACCACCTGCTGTTGTGCAAATAGATTGTCTAACTGGTGACTTAAAACCTGGGGATCCACCCTGTCATGCTGCTCCTCTATCAGCGATTGTAACTGATCGAGTGCCACCTGATCACTGGCAGCAATTGTTTGTTGAATCCACGCAGCCACCGTGTTGGGATCGCGCACGATGCGCTCCAGCCAGCCCAGTTGTTTGGCATGTTCGAGCGTGCAGAGCATCCACTCCGCTCCGTCTTGCTCTAGCGGATCGGCAGTCAGCGGCGGCGGCTGGTCTTTGTGATAGAGCAAGGCTGGCTTGTGGTCACTGGCATTGGGCATGTGCCCCAAACACCAATAGCCGCGCTTGGTGCCTTCAATCACCAGCACCGTGAGCACAACAGGGCGTTGCAACAGCGGCCAATGCCGCTGTGTTGCAAAGCGTTCTTTTAATTCACCGACATGAATCTGTGGACGCTGATCAAAAAACAACTTGCCCACCAATGCCAGCGTCTCGGCAGTGCTGGCTCGATCCTCGGTGATGAGCTTCCCTTCATCGCTTAATTGTTTGACAATCGCATCCTCAAGATGCAGACCGCTGGAGCCACCGCCGCGCTTGCCAAGATCGCGTATCACCGCCCGCCCGCCATCTTGCCCCGAATAAATCAAGACCCGATACACCTCATCAACCGCCGTGCGCAGATCGCCGGGGATACTTTTCATACGCTCGGTAAACTCTGGGCGTTGCAATGCCTCATGGCTCACGCTCCAGTTATCAGGATTGTGTTTAAGTCGCTCAAGGGCCAATGTCTTGCGCGCCAGATGCAGAATATTCTGGCGGCTGCGATGCGCCTGCTGGTTACGAGTTTCGCTCCAGGCCTGCGCGGTAATATGGGTCGTACTCGGCGCCAGCAACATCACCTGATTTTGGTATTGGCGCACCCGCTCACCACAGCGTTCGATCCATGCCGCTGGCTCTAGCGTTGCCACCTCAAAGGCGATCACGCCCAATTGTGGTTGTTGTTGATCGGCATCTGGGATGCTGGCGCTGTCGTCGATATTTGGATAGAGCTTAAACACTGCTGATTTCAACAGCTCGCGCACCACCTGTTCAACCCGGCTCAAGGCTTGCTCATCGTCAATCTTGACCTCAATCCGCCGCAGGATATTATTCAGCGTCGGCAGCGTATCGGCATAGAGCCGATTGTGATAATGACGCAGATAATTGGCCTCGCGCTCAATCGCCTCCAAAGCCGAGCGCGCCGCCGCTGGCTTGAACATTGGCGAGGCGATTTCATACACAGCAGAGACCATGCTAATGCCAAACTGCTTATTTTGCAGCCCACCATCCTGACCAACTAAGCTGTGCAAAAACACCACGCGCCACGCCCATTCGTGGACTGGATATCCATCAGGGTGTGGGTTGGCGGCATCGAGATCACCAGCCACTGTCCGCCCGGTGTCCGGGGTGCCGCTGACCTTACTGATGTCGGCATCGAGCACCGTTTCCAGACTGGTGTTGTCGGTTTTGCCCAATAATTCAGCGCGGATGGTTCTATCCGCCAGATCAATGTGACCGGTTTGAATCAGCGGCAGCGAGCGTTGCGACTCCCAGAGCCGCCGCACAGTGCGCGCCAAGGTGCGCAACAGCCCGCGAGTCCCCTGAAAGCTCTCAACCTGGGCGAGCTTTTCGGACAGAAATTCAATTAAAGTTGGATGAAAGGGATAGTGCGCCACCAGCCGTTCATGCAGTTGTGGATCACGCGCCGCCGCTGGCAGCTCAGTGCCAGCTTGGCGATAGGTGTCGATAAATTCCGCCGCCACTTCCTCGGCGGCTGCCAGATCCACTGTTGTGAACAGTCGCTTGGCCATGATTCGCGACAGATCGCCCTGCTGCACCGGGATGGTCGCCTCGGCGGTGCGGTTGACCACATCCAACACTCCGCGCTGGGCCTCGCGCACCACCGCCTCAGCAGCAGCGGCGGTCATGTTGTGCTGATCTTGCAGGGTGCGGATGAGCTTATTGAAATCGCCAAAGGCGTTGCCTGTCGATGCCAGACTCAGCACCACAGCCAGGTTGGCTTTGCCTGCGGCATAGGTTGAGAGCGACATTAAAAACGCCGCCGTTTGCTGGGCACCAATCCCCGGAAAGGCCGCTTCCATACGCGAAAGATATTGGGCGATCTCGTCAATGATGATCAGTGTTGGCTGATCGCCAAACAATTCGGCAAAAAATTCATCAGAAGCCGGGGCTGAAGCATCTTCCAAACGGGTGCGGATCTTCGTTTGCTGTTCAGGTGCCAGCGTTTGTTGAGCAATCAGCCACCACAGCGTGTTGGGCTGTTTGGCTGTTGATCCAGCATCGCTTTCGCGCACCGTATCCACCGTGTCGCCAATAATCCCAACCACACGCACCTGCTCAGGCTGCGGCAAACAGTCAGCAGCGATTATATTTTTCGTGTATTGAGCCAACGCCTTACCGCGCTTAGCGGCATGAGCCAGCGCAATCAGGGCGTGTGTCTTGCCGCCACCAAATGCGGTATCTAAACGCTGGATTGCAGGCCGTGACAGATCACGATTGACCAGCCGCGCCAAAGCATTGTCCAAAATAGTACACAAGCCTTGAGTTGGGTGCGTGGCATCGCGAAAAAAGGCAACGGGATCAGAATACAGCGACCCCGCCCCCTCATAGGCCTCACCACTGCGGTAATCACTGAGCACACGGCTTAAACTGGCGGTAAAAATCTCTGGGTTAAAGGTGCCACCTAAAATCTCAGGACGCGGCTGACAGGTCGTTAAAATATCACGCATGGTTGATTTCAATTTGGTTGCGGTGCTTTTTAAGTGTATAAGGTTAGTCGCTTAACATTCTGTTGAAATCAATCCTCAATTTTGCGCTCTTCCATCGCCCAGTCGCGATCAATGGCGGTAACTTCGTCGCGTGCGGTGTTGCGGCGCACAAGGCCATAGATCAAGCACACAACGGTCATTAACAGGCAGCCCAGATAGGCGGCGGCAACCCAAGGGTCGGTGAGTCCAAGCATGAAAATTGCTCCAGTAAAATCAAGCCGATGGTGAATCAAAACAGCGGTGTAGATGCTCGGCATCAGGGGCACGGGTAAAGAAGGTCACTACAATCAGTGTCAGCAACGACAGCGGCAACGCAATCACAATCGGATCCACGGACGGCCAGTTGGGATAATCAGCCAGCAGACTGGTTTTGCCGCCAGTGATCAGTTTCACCAGCCCAATCGCGCCCGCCTCTTGCGATTTGATGAACAGCAGCCAAAACGCTGAAACCCCAAAGCCAACCGCCATCGAGGTCAGGGCGGCGGCGCGGGTGACGCGGCGCCAGAATAGCCCGGCGATGTAGGCAGGTAAAAACGAGGCGGCACATAGACCAAAGAAGATTGCTGTAAACCGTGCCACCACATAGCCCTCGCGTACTGTGTAGCTAATCAGCACCGCAATCAATAATCCCGCGACCACGGCAAGACGCATCACAATCAGGCTTGGCTCACTGCCGTGGGCTTTTTTGGCGATTTGTTCATAGAGATCGCGTCCTGCCGCAGTGCCGATGGTGTGAAATTGGCTCGACATGGTGCTCATTGCCGCAGCTAACAGGGCGAGGAAAAAAATCACCCCGAACCAATGGGGCAGAGCCGAGGCGATAAAGGTCGGAATAATTTGATCGGCCTGGCCGCGCACATAGGTGATGATCGACGAGCGTCCACTCACCAGCTCAAAATTCAGTCCATAAGAATCAGTGACCTGCTTGGTTGCGCTGATCTGTAGCGGCACTTCCACTGGCTGTTCGGCTTCGTTGAAAATGTAGACCCAGGCACCGGCATCGTTCTCGCGCATCAAAGTCACCAGTGCCCGCTCTTTGTCGGCATTGATGACCTCGGAGACTTGGCCGTGCAACAGCGGACCATTGTCGATAAACCAAGCGTTGGAAAGACTGCCAACCACAAAGGGCGTGCCAACCATCAGCAGGATAAACACCGCGCCAATCGGCACTGCTCGATCTAGCTCGCGGCGGCTACGCACCGTCATAAAACGCACTGCCAATTGTGGCTGCGCCAACACGCCGATGCCAACACCTAAAATAATCGCAGTGATGATCGTCCACCACAGATGGTAAGATTGCGCCCCCCAGCCAAAGGTGGGCATTGCTGTCCAGCCCTGATGACCAATGGCTTGCAGCGAAGCGGGCACCATATCCGCCATCTCGCTTAGGGTTTGGTGGGCTGCGCCGATGCCGCCAAGGCTGGAATAGGTAAACCACAGCAAAAACAGCATCGCCGTCACCATGACAAAGCCTTGCAAGGTGTCAGTGTACATCACTGCTTTCAGACCGCCAGGCACCACATAGGCGGCGGTGATGATGGCAAATATCAACAGCGCGACCTCAAATGGGATTCCGAATTGCGTGGCAGCAAATACACTGCCGCCAGTCATCACGGCGGCTGAATACAGTGGCATGAATAAAAAAATCAGCACACCAGCAAAAATTTGCAGCCCGCGGCTTTGATAGCGGTGACCAAGAAATTCAGCAAAGGTGTGCGCGTCCAGACGGTGCCCCATGCGCCGCGTCGGCTCGCCAAGCGTGGTGAAGGCAATCAAAATGCCCACGGTAATATTGAGAAAAGTCAGCCACAGCAGGCTCATTCCAAACAGTCCTGCCACCCCGCCAAAGCCGACAATGGCAGCGGTGGAGATAAAGGTGGCGCCATAAGAAACCGCCATGATAATCGGATGCGATGAGCGCCCGCCGACCAGAAAATCGGCTGCCGAGCGTGTGCCCCGATAGCCTAGCCAGCCTAAATAGGCAATGGCGATCAAATACAACACGATTACGATAATATCTGCCCAACCCAGAACCGCCTGCTCGCCCATAAAAAAACCTCATTATTTCAGTGAGCCGCTCAATCGCATCCGCCGCAATTTTATCACGCACCAAACAATCGGGTTGGCATAAAAACGCTCACTCCCAACGAAACCACAATGCCCTGCACCCCAGGATAGTGTTTCACCAAGCCGCAGGCTTCGATCATCACAAGTCAGTCAAAACGGTAATGCTTTTCGACTTCTTCGATAATTTCCCAGGTGCAGGATAGCCCAGCGGCAAAACGAATCAGATCACCGCGCCCAAAGTGCATAGGTTCGCCGCCCTCGGGAGTGACCGCAAAGCGTCCACGAATAATGTAGCAGGTTTCTGGGCTGTCGTAGTGCCAAGGGAAGGTCGATGGCTCTTTGCGCCAGATTGGCCAATCCTCAACCCCCAACACTTCGAGTTTCGCAGGCGGGGGATTGTGTTCGCAGAGAATGTCGTCGGCGTTCATGTTAATTGTTTTGGATCACAATTCGTGGGAATTTGGCAGCATAATCTTTGGTCTGCAACGACAATTTGGCGGCGGTTTTGCGGGCGATGTCACGATAGATGCCGGTGATGCGTGAGTCGGGCTGGGCGACAACGCTCGGCTTGCCGCTATCGGTTTCTTCACGAATCTGAATATCCAGCGGCAGCGAGCCAAGCAGCTTGATGCCATATTGCTCGGCCATGGCTGCCCCGCCGCCCTGGCCAAAAATCGGCTCTTCGTGACCACATTTGGAACAGATATGAATACTCATATTCTCGACAATGCCCAGCACTGGGACCTCGACTTTTTGGAACATTTTCAGCCCACGGCGGGCATCCAACAGAGCAATGTCTTGCGGGGTGGTGACAATGAGCGCACCAGATACTGGCACCTTTTGCGCCAAGGTTAGCTGTGTATCACCCGTGCCTGGCGGCAGGTCGATCACCAGATAATCCAAGTCTGACCAGTTGGTGTCTTTGAGTAGCTGCTCCAGTGCTTGCGTGACCATCGGTCCGCGCCAAATCATTGGCGTTTCTTCTTCGATCAGAAAGCCGATGGACATGGCTTGCAATTGGTGACTGAGCATTGGCTCAAGCGTTTTGCCGTCTTTGGATTCGGGCTGACCACTGATGCCAAGCATCCGGGGCTGCGAAGGGCCATAAACATCCGCATCAAGCAGCCCAACTCGCGCCCCCTCGGCAACCAACGCTAACGCGAGGTTGACTGCCGTTGTCGATTTGCCGACACCGCCCTTGCCCGATGCCACCGCGATGATATTTTTCACCTGGTCTATTGGTTTGAGCGATTTTTGCACCGAATGTGCCTGAATCGCCCAGCTCACCTTGACGCTGACCTCTTGCACCCCGTCAACTGATTCGGCTCGTTCTTTGACTGCCGCCGCAATCGTGTTGGCGACACCTTGCGCTGGAAAACCCAACACAATGTCAATAGCAACCCGCTCGCCGTTAATCTCAATACTTTTCACCGCTTTGGCAGCCACCAGATCGCGCTCCAGATGGGGCTCGATATAACTGGCAATGGCCGCCTCAATGGTGTCTTTGCTCGCCGTGGACATGGGCTGCTCCCTATGAAGTTAAATTGCATGGATTGAGCGCAAATTTGGTATCAAGAGCGCCCAAATCAAGTCTGTGGTTGAATTTAGACAAATTCTAGCCGCTGGCGCACCTGATCCTGATGCCATTCTTCGATGACGCAACTGTGTTTGCGTAAATCAGCCAGCAGTGTTGCCGTGGTATCGCCATTGTGCCAACTAAGATGCAGTTCGTGGTCGGGGGTGGGGTGGATGGTCAGGGTGCCACGAAATGCCGCCGAGGTATTGCGCAGCCGCATAATTTTTAGCTGTTGGCGGACAATCGGGCGTTGCAGTCCCGATTCGACCTCAGCACAGGATAAATTGGTGCGATTGATTTCTTTATGCCCTGCCGAGCCGCCCGCATCAGCAGCGACATAATCATTGGTGCCAGCAAATAAATCCAGATACCACACCTGCGGGATGCCAGGCATAAACATCTGGATAGCACGGGCGAGCAATAGCTTGCGTTCGCTCTCGCCGAGTGCGCTAAAAAAGGTGGCGTTGACCTGATAATAGGCGATCTTGCGCCCATCGGCACCATAGAGATTTTTGACTCGACCGCCACGGGCGATGATGCGTTCCATCACCGCCTCGATGTCAGCATCATCCAGTAATCCCGCTCGCCATTGGCCATCGACAGTTTTGCCGCGCAGATCGAGCACTGGGATGCCATCGTGACAGCCAAGCATGTTGATGGTGTTGAGTTTTTTAGCAAGAATCTGCGCAATCCACGCCAGCAAGGGCTGGCTGGTTGCCCGCTCCAGGGCATCAATGACCAGCCCGGGAAAGAAGAAGTCATAGATCGGAAAGCCCCGGTCGGCGACCTGTTCATGCAAGCCACCGCCATACTCGGAATGCACCTCGGGGAAAACAATCAGATCATGGCGCTTAGCCATCTGTTTGACCCGCTCCAAATAGTCCCAAGTGCCCGGCTGATTGAAAAAGTTAGGCTCGCCAGGTTCTTTGTGAAGATAGGCGAAGGCATCTAAACGGATGATCCGCGCCCCATAACTGCGCAACTTACCGAGGGTGTCATCATAAAACGCCCACACCTGTTCGGAACGCGCATTGAGATCCATCTGCCCTAGATAGGTGCGTTTGCGCTCAATCAGTGCAGTGACAGCTTGAGTGTGTTCGCTCAGCGCACCGAGATCAAGCTCAGACAACGGCGCTTTGGTTTCCAGCCACTGGCGCACGCACTCGACAACGCGCTCTGCCTTGTCTGAATCAAGCGGTGCAATCGACTGTACATCATCAACACTAATTGGCTGATAACGCAGCTCCTGATAAAAGGTGTTCCAATAAAAGCGTTCGGAGCCATCGGGGAAGCGCAGCTTTAGGATTGGCAGCCCGGGTTTGCGCATAAACAGCCGCTCCAGTGCCGCCTGATTGGGGACGATGTACCCTTTGGGATCCAGTTCTCCGTGATCGCGCCAAAATTCATTCCAATCAATAAAAAAATCCCGATAAGACGATTGATCGCCTTTGTCTAATAAATCTTTAAATTGCGGTGAATTGACCGACAAATGATTAAGTACCAAATCAAATTTGAATTGAATGTGTAACTGTTGTAGAGCCGCGAGATCCTCGGCGGACACTAGCTCTGCATTCAGATCGTAATCAATGATCGAAAAGCCACGATCCAGATCGCTGTTAAAGCAGGTCGGCAACAGATAAAACAGCGCGAACACATTTTCAAATTCTGGCTGTTGCAGCATGGTCACTGCATCGGCAAGTCGCTCACCGATGCTGTCGGGATAGGCGTTGAACATCACGCCATTGGATAGGGTTTGTGGCATTGGGTCGGATTGCATTCAAGGCTGCTCCTAAAAACCTGAACAAAGTTGCTCAGGATGGTTTTCTGGTATTTGATCTTGAGCTGGTCGGATTGGTCGGTTAGCACCTGGCCGAGTTCCTGACCGTGGTGCTCGTCGTCGGAATCGACCAAGACTTCAGAGTCGCCTTTATCGATGCCGATGGTGCGCAGTGCCCCGACCTTGCCCTAGTTCGGGCGTTTGGCGTGCAAAATCCGTGCGACTTTCATTCGCACAAATCCTTGGGCTGGCGAACGGGCATCTCGGCAAAGTCCTCCTTGATGGAGTGTTTGTATTTGCGCATCCTGTGCAGCCGACAAGAAAAGGTCTGCACAATCGCCAATAAATCCTCGACCATTTCCTGCTCGGGCGAGAGCGATTCTTGGTTGACCACCACGATCTCGCAGCCGTTGTGCTCGGCGATGTGAGCCAACAGGTCGAAGCCAAAACGCATCAGGCGATCT
>SKYD01000247.1 GCA_007128075.1 Thiorhodovibrio sp. | reverse complement strand
CCGACCTGAAACTCCACCTGATTGGCAAGTTCCGTTGGCAATCGTTCCTGTGCCTGTTCAATCAGCGTCGCGGCAAGATCGACTGCCACCACGGTTGCGCCGCGTTTGGCTGCCTCGATGGTCAACAAACCGGTGCCACAACCGGCATCGAGCAGCCGCTTGCCGCTTAAATTCGCTGGCAGCCAGTCGAGCAGGGTGGTGCGCATCCGCTCGCGCCCCTCGCGCACGGTGCTGCGAATCCGGTTCAGCGGCCCATCGGTGGTCATCCGCTTCCATGCCTCGGCGGCAGTGCGATCAAAATAGGTTTCGATCTGGCTGCGGCGCTGTTGATAAGACGAATCAGACATCAATCGAATCCTAGAAAATCAAATAAATCACGATCTTTCATCGGCTGCGCGGTCAATGGCTCCGCACCTGCCAGTAGATAACTGGCTAACTGTAAATATTGTTCTTTCGCTGCTTCCAGCTCCGGCGTGGAGTCTAGCTCAAACAGCGTCGATTTTTTCAGCCGTGAACGGCGAATAATATCGAGATTGGGCAGATGCGCCAATCGTTTTAGCCCCACTGCGGCATTAAAACGATCAATCTCGTCGGTGGCATCGGAGCGGTTGGCAATCACCCCGCCGATGCGCACCTTGTAATTTTTCGCCTTGGCTAAGATCGCCGAGGCGATGCGATTCATGGCAAAGATCGAATCAAAATCGTTGGCGGTGACAATCAGGGCACGGTCGGCATGTTGCAGCGGCGCCGCAAAGCCACCGCAGACCACATCGCCCAACACATCGAACACCACCACATCGGTGTCATCGAGCATATGATGCTGTTTTAACAGCTTCACCGTTTGCCCGACCACATAGCCGCCGCAGCCTGTGCCTGCCGGTGGGCCACCAGCCTCGACACACATCACCCCATTATAGCCTTCAAACACAAAATCATCGAGACGCAGCTCTTCAGGATGAAAATTCACCGATTCAAGCACATCAATGACCGTCGGCACCAGACTTTTGGTCAGGGTAAAGGTTGAGTCATGCTTAGGATCACAGCCAATCTGCACCACGCGCTTGCCGAGCTTGGAAAACGCCACCGAAAGATTAGAGCTGGTGGTGCTTTTGCCAATGCCGCCCTTGCCATAGACCGCGAACACCTGCGCCTTGCCGATGTCAATTTCGGGATCCAGACGCACTTGCAGACTGCCCGCCCCATCGGGCGGCGGACTTTGCGGCGTTTTTTGTGCGCCGCTGCCAAACAAGCCCGGCGGCAGCCGATCTAGACTCACGCCGCCACTCCTTCGGTGATGCCCTCAAGCCGATCCTCTAGCTCTTCGCCTGCACGGCGCAGTGCCTCTAGGGTGGCAGCATCCGGAGTCCAATAATTGCGCTCGTGAGCTTCTAACAGCCGGTTGGCAACCTTGGCGGAAGCGGTTGGATTGAGAGCCGCTAGCCGCTCGCGCATTTCTTCATCGAGCACAAAGGTCTCGGTCATGCGTTGATACACCCAAGGTGCGACCTGCCCGGTGGTGGCTGACCAGCCCATCGTATTGGTGACATGCACCTCGATCTGGCGCACACCTTCGTAGCCGTGCTTGAGCATCCCCTCATACCATTTGGGATTGAGCATCCGGGTGCGGGTTTCCAGCGCCACCTGTTCAGCCAAGGTGCGCACCTTGCCATCGCCGCGGGTCTGATCACCAATATAAACTGGCAATTCAGAGCCCTCGCGGTTGCGACTGACTGCGCGGCTGATGCCGCCCAAGGTATCAAAATAATGATCAACCGTGGTCACGCCGAGTTCGACTGAATCGAGATTTTGATAAGCAAGCTCGACATTGCCCAAGATGCTGTTGAGCAATTCGGCTTGGCGAACCGGTGCGCCGGCACGCCCATAGGCAAAGCATTTGCGCTTGGTATAGGTCTCGGCAAGCTCGTCCTCATCATCCCAGCGGCTATTGTCGATCAGATGATTGACATTGGAGCCATAGGCACCGTCAGCATTACTAAACACCCGCAATGCGGCGGTTTCAATGTCGCACTGATGCAGATTTTGATACTCCAGCGCGTGTTTGCGGACAAAATTGTGCTCCAGAGGCTCATCTTCAGCAGTGGCTGCCAGATAAGAAGCCTCGGCAAGCAGCTTGGTTTGCAAGGGCAATAGATCGCGGAAAATTCCCGACAGCGTCATCACCACATCAATCCGTGGTCGCCCAAGCTGTTCGAGTGGAATCAAGCTGGCTCCGCAGACGCGGCCATAGCTATCCAATCGCGGCTCGGCACCGATGAGCGCCAGTGCCTGAGCAATCGGGCTGCCTTCGGTTTTTAGGTTGTCGGTGCCCCACAGCACCAAAGCGATGGATTCGGGCAGCGCGTTGCCGTCTTGTAGATAGCGATCCAGCAATAATTGAGCATGACGCACCCCTTCGCGATAGGCAAAGGGACTGGGGATGCGGAACGGATCAAAGCCATGCAGATTGCGCCCCGTCGGTAAAATTTCTGGGGTGCGCAGTAAATCACCGCCTGGCGCCGGGCGCACAAAACGACCCGCCAGTGCTCGCAAGATCGCCGGGGTTTCGTGATCCTCGCTCAGTAACTGATTGTAATGGGCAAGATCACGATAGCGCTTGAGCTGCTCTTCATCTGCCGACAATCCAGCCGCTGCCAGGGCTTGTTCTGGGGTGGCACCGTCGATCAGTGCCTTGAGCGCGGTCTGTTCGACCTGACCATCGGCGGTTGATTCCGCCACTGCCATCAGCAAATCCAGCCGCTCTTGAGGATTCGGCGGCTCGCCAACCACATGCAGCCCGTGCGGAATTAAGGTGTACTCAAGCTCCAGAATCTGGTCGTTGAGCCGCTGAATCAGCCCTTCAGCCTCAGCAAATGCCCATTGTGGCTCGGCTTCGGCTAAGTCTAGCTCCGCGGCTTGTGCCTGAATCAAGGTCGCCAGATCAATCCGCTCTTGCTCTGGGGTTTCGGGAGTCAAGCCACGCCAGCGTTCAATCGAGCCTTTGAGATCGACAAGCCCACGATACAGCCCAGCATTGGCAATCGGTGGCGTTAGATAACTAATCAGCGTCGCTGCTGCTCGGCGCTTGGCAATGGTGCCTTCCGATGGATTGTTGGAGGCATAAAGATAGAGGTTAGGCAGATCGCCAATCAGCCGATCCGGCCAGCAAGCGGCACTCAGCCCCGCCTGTTTGCCAGGCATAAACTCCAACGCCCCGTGAGTGCCGAAATGCAGCACCGCATTGGCGTTAAAGTCCTCGCGCAAAAAGCGATAAAACGCCGAGAAGGCATGGGTCGGAGCAAAGCCTTTGTCGAACAACAGCCGCATCGGATCGCCTTCGTAACCAAAGGCGGGCTGGATACCGACAAACAGATTGCCAAATTGCTCGCCAAGCACAAACAGCGAGGCACCATCGCTTTGCTGTCTGCCCGGAGCTGGCCCCCATTGCGATTCAATCTCAGCCAGATGGGTCTCGCGGCGGACATGATCATCGGTCGGGATGCGGGTAAAGACATTGGCATGAGCGCCATATTGTGCGGCATTGCCATGAATCACCCGCTCGCGCAGGCTGTCAGCATCGGGTGGCAGATCGATCTGATAGCCCTCGGCTTTGAGCGCGATCATGGTGCGATACAGCGATTCAAACACCGCAAGATAGGCAGCGGTGCCGGTGTTGCCAGCATTGGGCGGGAAATTAAACACCACTGCAGCAATTTTGCGCTCGGCGGGTGAGGTTTGGCGCAGCCGAATCAGCCGCTCGATCCGCGCTGCAAGCATGGTGGCGCGTTCAGGTTGCGCCTGCATATCGCGTGAGCGATCAGTCTCAGCCGCCTGTGCCGAACGCCCACCAAAGACCATCGGCCCGGTGGAGCCATCCAGCTCAGGGATCGCCACCATCATG
>SKYD01000163.1 GCA_007128075.1 Thiorhodovibrio sp. | reverse complement strand
GCGTTCACGAATCTGCACGGCACGCGCCTGATGACGGGCATGGCTGTCGTGCGATAGATTCAGCCGTGCTACATCAAGCCCGGCGTTGATTAGGGCATCCAACACCTGTGGCGGATCGGTTGCCGGGCCCAAGGTCGCAACAATTTTGGTTCGTCTTGGCATAAAAATTTAGTTCGCCCGTGACTCAAGCATGGCAACCGCCGGCAGCGTCTTGCCCTCTAGGTATTCCAGAAAAGCCCCGCCGGCAGTGGAGATATAAGACACCCGATCATAGATGTCATATTTTTGGATCGCGGCAATGGTGTCGCCGCCACCGGCGAGCGTGAACGCATCGGTTTCAGCAATTGCCATGGCGATGGTTTTAGTGCCCGCGCCGAATTGGTCAAATTCAAACACGCCAACTGGTCCATTCCAGATCACCGTGCCCGCCTGCTTGATGATGTCAGCTAATACTTTGGCACTCTCTGGACCAATATCAAAGATCATGTCGTCAGCGGCGACCTCAGCAGCGGCTTTAAGGACTGCTAGCTCGTTTTCGTCGAATTGTTTGCCGCAGACCACATCGGTGGCAATCGGAATCGTCGCACCATTGGCGGTCATTTTTTCCATCAGCGCCTGGGCGGTGGGCACCAGATCATCTTCACAGAGTGATTTGCCCACTGGATGCCCCGCCGCTTTCAAGAAAGTATTGGCGATCCCGCCACCAACCACCAATTGATCGACTTTGCTTGCCAGTGCCTCCAACACCGTGAGTTTGGTTGAGACCTTGGAGCCGCCGACAATGGCAACCATCGGGCGTTTTGGCTCTGCCAACGCCTTTTTGAGCGCGTCCAATTCCTCAGCAAGCAACAGACCGGCACAGGCAATCGGGGCGCGTTGCCCGACACCATGGGTTGAGGCCTGGGCGCGATGGGCAGTGCCAAAAGCATCCATCACAAACAGATCACAGAGTGCGGCATATTGCTCGGCAAGGGCGGCATCGTCTTTTTTCTCGCCTTTATTAAAGCGCACATTTTCCAGCAACACCAGCTCGCCTGCCGCGACTTGGGGCGGACTGTCGAGGTAATCTTTAATCAAACGCACCTCACGGCCAAGGCGAGCAGTCAGATCCGCTGCCACCGGGGCCAGCGAGTCTTTTTCGGAATAGACACCTTCTTCCGGTCGCCCCAGATGCGACATCACCATGACCTGAGCACCCGCTTTGAGACAGTGTTCAAAGGTGGGCATCGAGGCCTGAATGCGGGCATCTGAGGTGACTTTGCCATCTTTGACTGGCACATTCAGATCAGCACGAATCAGCACCCGCTTGCCAGCCAGATCCATGTCGGTGAGTTTAAGAAACGCCATCTAAAAATCCTCCAGACCAATTAAAATTTAATAAATTGTATTATTAAAAACCGCTGAGCAAACGCAATTCTGCCAAGCACACGCTGACACTGAAGACTGCGCCGTTTAATGGTCAGCGGCGCACCCAAAACACTGTTACATCTGGCAATTGCCAGGGCATACTTCGGAATTTAGGAAAAAAGCATCATACCACGGAACATGGATATCGCAGTTATAGCGAAAATTAATGGAGTTCGAGCGGCCAATGAAAAACGCATAGCCCGAGGCCGCAATGACAACCACACAAATTAATACAATAAACTCTTTCATCTGTTTTATCCCTGAAGTTAGCGGCAAGCAATGATGATTTGGCATCTGCGCAAGGCGCGAGTGTCAACTAACACCCACGCCTCAAACACTTATTGGCTATTGAGCGACATGCTCGACCAAGCGCAGCATGTTACAAGTATAGCCGTATTCGTTGTCATACCACGAGACAACTTTGATGAAGGTCGAATCCAGTGCAATGCCTGCACCAGAATCAAACACCGACGGCGTACCGCAGCCGCGGAAATCGGTGGAGACCACCATCTCTTCACAGTAGCCTAGCACACCTTTGAGATCGCCCGAGGTGGATGCTGCTTTCATGGCAGCGCAAATCTCATCATAGCTGGCGGGTTTCTCCAGCTCAACGGTCAGATCCACCACCGAAACATCCGAAGTCGGGACGCGAAACGCCATGCCAGTGAGCTTGCCATTGAGCTCGGGCATCACCTTGCCGACTGCTTTTGCAGCCCCGGTTGAGGATGGAATGATGTTTTCCAAAATGCCGCGCCCACCGCGCCAATCTTTGCTGGAGGGACCATCGACGGTCTTTTGGGTGGCAGTGGCAGCGTGAACAGTGGTCATCAGCCCGCGTTTCACGCCCCAATTGTCCTGCAACACTTTGGTGACCGGAGCCAAGCAGTTGGTGGTGCAAGAGGCTGCCGAGATGATCGCTTGACCAGCGTAGGTTTTGTGGTTAACACCATAGACAAACATCGGGGTGGCATCTTTGGAGGGTGCGCTTTGCACCACTTTTTTCGCCCCTGCGTCGAGGTGTTTTTGGCAGGTTTCTTCAGTTAAGAAAAAGCCAGTGGATTCAATCACCAGCTCAGCACCGACCTCATTCCATTTAAGATTGGCAGGATCGCGCTCGGCAGTCAGACGAATTTTTTTGCCGTTGACGATCATGGTATTGCCATCAACAGCAATGTCGCCGTTGAAATTGCCATGCACTGAATCGTATTTGAGCATATAGGCAAGATACTCAGGATCGAGCAGATCGTTAATGGCAACGACCTCGATATTCGGAAAATCTTTGCTGATCGCACGGAAAACCATGCGGCCAATGCGACCGAAACCATTGATACCAACTTTAAGGGACATAGGAACACTCCTGATCAAACTGTAGACAAAAATAAACCGCTGAGTGCCTTATGCGGCACCCAGCGTTGATTAAAATGCGCTTAGAGTAGGCTTTCGACCGCAGCGACGACTGCCTCGACGGTGATGCCAAACTCTTTATAGACCTCACCAGCGGGGGCGGATTCACCAAAGCTGTCGATCGCGATGATTTTGCCATGCAGCCCGACATATTTTGGCCATAGATTCGAGACACCCGCCTCAACTGCGACTCGGGCGCGGACTGCATCCGGCAATACGGACGCACGATAGGTCTCATCCTGAGCATCGAAGGTGTCCATCGACGGCATCGACACCACCCGCACCTTGCGACCTTGGGCACTGAGCTGATCATAGGCAGCCACTGCCAGCTCAACCTCGGTGCCGGTGCCAATGATAACCGCCTCTGGGGTGCCTTCGCAGTCGCGTAGGATATAGCCACCTTTGGCGATGGCGTGCAGTTGATCCTCGCTACGGCTCATGTGCGGGGCATTCTGGCGTGAGAAAATCAACGCCGTCGGGCCGCCGGTGCGCTCAATGGCAAGTTTCCAAGCCACCGCGCTTTCCACTGCATCACAGGGTCGCCAAGTGGACATCCGCGGGGTCAGCCGCAGGATCGAGACCTGTTCCACGGGCTGATGGGTGGGGCCATCTTCGCCCAGACCGATTGAATCGTGAGTATAGACAAAGATCGGGTTGATCTTCATCAAGGCGGCCATGCGCACAGCATTGCGGGCATATTCCATGAACATCAAGAAGGTTGCGCCATAGGGCTTAAAGCCGCCATGCAGCGTGATCCCGTTCATAATCGCCGACATGCCAAACTCACGCACCCCATAATAGACATAATTGCCTGCAGCCTGTTTGGCGCTGATGCCCTTGCAGCCTGACCACAGCGTCAGATTGGAACCTGCTAGATCCGCCGAGCCGCCGAGTAACTCTGGCAACAACGGCCCAAAGCCATTGAGTGCATTTTGCGATGCCTTGCGGGTGGCGATGGTCTCGCCTTTGGCATCGACTGCCTTGATAAACTGCCAAGATTTATCCGCAAAATCAGCCGGCAGTTCACCTGCCATGCGGCGCTCAAACTCAGCCGCTTCAGTGGGATAGGCAGCTTTGTAGGCGTTGAAGCGTTGCTTCCATTCATTTTCACT
>SKYD01000178.1 GCA_007128075.1 Thiorhodovibrio sp. | reverse complement strand
TTCGATTGCATTTGTTTTCCGATCGTTTGGAGCTATTTTCTCCGGGATCGATTCCCAATACGATGACATTAGATGCACTTTCACAGCGCCAATCTTCAAGGAATGAACTTCTTACAAGCTTGTTGGCTCGTTGCCCTGTTTTAATCCCTGATTACGACGGTGAGCGTGTTTTTCTCATGGATAAGCGCGGTGAGGGAGTACCGATCATTATCACGGAAAGTGAGAAGCTCTCGGGTAGGAAACCGGTTTACAAGCTTCTTGATGATTCTGAGCTGATGCTGACGATTTTCGCCGCGCAACTACCCCAGGGCGAGGATTGAACCACGAATGGACACGAATCTGGCAACAGAAAAGCATTGGTGTCCATTGGTGTTCATTTGTGGTTCTATTCGACCGTCCATAACAGCGCCTGCTTGTGTCTTGAAGAACAGACCTTGTGGGGGCAGACGGTGTGCTGTGTCTGGTTGCCGAACCAAGATGCAGTGGTGCGCAAGCCCCGCTCCGCCTTGCGGCAAATCGTACCGAAAATCCGGTCACGACTTATTCTCAAAATTATCATGTAAACTCAATGAACTTCTCACGAGAAAGAGCCTTAGAACTTTTGCGGATTGGCTCGGGATTGGATGAGGCCAGTTTTCGAGATGGGCAGCAGGATGCCATTCGTCACATTGTCGAAGGCAGAGGTCGCTTGCTGGTTGTGCAAAAGACCGGATGGGGTAAGAGCTTTGTCTATTTCATAGCGACCAAGTTGCTGCGCGAAGCTGGAAGCGGACCTGCGTTACTGATCTCGCCGCTGCTGGCGTTGATGCGAAATCAGATTGCTGCCGCAGAGCGGATGGGGGTTCGCGCCGCCACCATCAACTCCGATAACAGGGATGACTGGACGGCAGTCGAGGGCAAGCTGGTCAAGGGGGAGATCGACATCCTCTTGATCTCCCCAGAGCGCCTGGCGAACGAGCGCTTTCGGATGCAGGTTCTGACCAGCATCGCTGAACAGATTTCGATGCTGGTCATCGACGAGGCACATTGCATTTCCGACTGGGGGCATGACTTCCGCCCTCACTATCGTCTGTTGGAGCGGATCGTCAAAACGCTGCCGCCCAATCTACGCTTGCTCGCCACCACGGCAACAGCAAATAACCGCGTGATGGACGACCTTGCTGCCGTGCTCGGTCCGAAGCTGGACATCTCGCGTGGCGACTTGAACCGGACCTCGCTCTCCCTGCAAACGATCCGCTTACCCAGTCAGGCCGAGCGCCTTGCTTGGCTGGCAGAGCAACTGGCCACACTGCAGGGCCACGGTATCATCTACACGCTGACGGTTCGTGATGCCAATCAGGTGGCGCAATGGCTGAAGACTCAAGGCTTCAATGTGGAAGCCTACACTGGTGAGACTGGAGATCGCCGAGAACAGCTTGAGCAAGCGCTGCTCAACAACCAAGTCAAAGTGCTGGTTGCCACAACAGCTCTAGGCATGGGGTACGACAAGCCGGATCTGGCATTTGTCATCCACTACCAAATGCCGGGATCGGTCGTTGCCTACTACCAGCAGGTTGGTCGTGCAGGACGCGCACTGGACTCCGCCTATGGTGTACTCCTCAGCGGTCAGGAAGAGTCTGACATCACTGACTGGTTTATCCGGAGTGCCTTCCCGACCCGCCAGGAAGTTGCCGATGTCTTGGGAGCACTTGAAGACGCACCTAACGGGCTGTCAGTCCCCGAACTGCTGAGCCGAGTCAATCTGAGCAAAGGGCGTATCGACAAAACGATTGCACTGCTTTCCCTCGAAGCGCCAGCACCCATCGCCAAGCAAGGCAGCAAGTGGCAGCTCACGGCGGCAAGGCTAAGTGATGTGTTCTGGGATCGAGCAGAACGCCTCACTGCACTGCGACGAGCCGAGCACCAGCAGATGCAGGACTATGTCAGCCTGCCGTTTGGTGAGCACATGGGCTTCTTGATTGGTGCGCTCGACGGCGATCCAAGTGTTGTCGCAGAACCTGCCTTGCCGCCACTGCCGGCAACTGTGGATGCCGAGCTGGTGAAAGCCGCCGTCGAATTTCTTCGTCGAACCAGCTTGCCCATCGAGCCCCGCAAAAAATGGCCCGTAGGGGGAATGCCCCAGTATGGCGTCAAGGGATTCATCGCACCAGCCCATCAGGCCGAATCCGGCAAGGCGCTATGCGTCTGGGGCGATGCCGGTTGGGGCGGCTTGGTTCGACAGGGTAAATACCACGACGGCTACTTTTCCGATGACCTCGTTGCTGCGTGCGTGGAGATGATTCAGGAGTGGAATCCACAGCCGAGCCCGACCTGGGTGACCTGCGTTCCTTCGCTTCGGCATCCCGAATTGGTGCCGAGTTTCGCGCAACGCTTGGCTGCTGCGCTTGGTCTACCTTTTTATGCGGTACTTAAAAAACGAACAGATACACCCGAGCAGAAAACAATGCAAAACAGCACACAACAAGCACGAAATATTGATGGTTCTATGGGGTTAGCCACGAGGGATATACCCGGTGGCCCCGTGCTGCTGGTAGACGATATGGTTGACTCGCGCTGGACGCTGACAGTTGCAGCATGGGGACTACGTAAAAACGGCAGTGGCCCAGTTTGGCCTATGGCCCTCTCACAGACGGGGCACAACGAATGATGCCAGTTCCCTCTCCCAATACCCAGGCCATTCTCCTGCTAACCGCGCCGCTCATTGTCGGACGAGGCGCTGTGTCATCGGATTTGCTCTCACCGGGTGAATACAAGCGTCTCGCCCGTCATTTGCGCGAGATCCAGTGCCAACCTGCGGATCTTCTCTCGACGGATGCAGATGAGATCCTGCGTGCGTGCCAATCAGTGATTGACGAGAACCGACTGCAGAAATTGCTGGGACGCGGATTCCTTCTAAGCCAAATGATTGAGCACTGGCAAGCACGCGCCATCTGGGTAGTTAGTCGCGCCGATGCCGAGTACCCCCGCCGCCTGAAGGCCCGCCTGCGCGAAGACGCGCCGGCGGTGCTCTACGGCTGTGGCGACATGGCGTTGCTCGAAACCGGCGGGCTTGCCGTCGTCGGATCGCGCCATGTAGACGACGCCCTCATCGACTACACCATATCTATCGGACGACTGGCTGCTCGTGCTGGCAAGACCATTATTTCAGGCGGAGCCAAAGGCATCGATCAGGCCGCCATGCGTGGTGCGCTTGAGGGGGGTGGACAAGTTTGTGGTGTGCTGGCGAACAATCTGGAAAAAACCACCATGAACCGCGAGCACCGCAATCTGCTGCTCGATGGGCAACTCGTCCTTGTTTCGCCCTATGACCCGAGTGCCGGGTTCAATGTCGGCAACGCCATGCAGCGGAATAAATTGATTTATGCATTGGCAGACACCTCACTGGTGGTCAGTTCCGACCTCAACAAAGGTGGCACTTGGGCAGGTGCTGTTGAGCAGCTCGACAAACTCAAGTTCGTCCCGGTCTTCATTCGTTCGACGAGCGAGTATTCAGCCGGTTTGGATGGTTTGCGAAAGAAAGGCGCACTTCCCTGGCCCGACCCGCAAGATGTGGATTCATTTGAGGACGCGTTTAAAGTCACGCTGCCGACACCGACGGCATCCCCACAGGTTAGTTTTGTTCTCGAATGAAGAGCCATCATCGGCTGATGCCGAGCCAACAGAACCCTGGCTACGCAATGCCGCTCCGGCGCTTCAGGTGGTTACAGCGTCTTGTTGATGAAGGTTTGATTGAGAAGAACTCTAGACCCCTCGCTAAAACCTACTCTTTTCTAAGCATATCTGATGTTTTCTAAAGAGTCAGTGAGGGTGCAGACCGAGCAATCCACGCAGGTGGTGAGCTATGTTGGGAAGGTCATGAAATGCCACTGTGAACGCCAGCGGTGGCCGCTTTCGACAAGGCGTAAGGAAGGAGCGAGTGGGTTT
>SKYD01000036.1 GCA_007128075.1 Thiorhodovibrio sp. | reverse complement strand
GTAAAAACAAAGGGCGGTGGCTGGGGAATCGATGCAGTCTGCTCAAGCCGCGCCCCGACGCGCTCGTTGAGCGTTGCCCAATCAATCTCGGGCTGATTGGCAATGACATAGGCGGCTGGTGCTGCTGTCGCCAGCGGGGTTGTAAGCACGCTGCGCAGCCGCTCGATGACGATCGGCTGGCGCGCTGCCAAGGCAAACAATGAGGGCGCATCACGCCACGCGCTTAGCCGCACCGGCTGACCGAGAGTGCCGAGTGCCGCAGTCAGATCCCCCGCCCACAAACAAACCTCGGGAAAGGCAGCGTTGAGCTGATGCCTGAGCACCCGTGGCGATTGCTCGTTGATGTGCATGGCACGCTCGTACTCGCTGCGCGGGTCAATGGCCAAAGAGGGATCCTGGCGGCGGCGGCAAGCATAGCCGTAGCGATAATGCCACAGATTGGGAAAAGTATGTACAACCAACACCCCGTCCGGGGCAAGATGGGCGCGGGCGAGTGCATAGAGCACCTCAAGCTCACTCGGGGCAAGATGCTCGATCAGATCGGCGGCAACGATCAGATCATAGTGACCATGCCAGTGTTGTGAGTCGGTGACTGAGCCGTGGATGAAGGTTACCCGCGCTCGAAGTTCCGGTTCGCCAGCAAAGCATCCTTCTGCCAGCGCCAGCGCTTCCGGTGAATAGTCAATGGCCTCCACCCAGTGTCCCAGGCTAGCAGCATGACGGCTTAACTCGCCGCGTCCGCAGCCCAAATCAAGCAGCCGCAATGGCGCAGAGCGCGGATGATAGCGCAACAACTGCGCCATGACCGTCAGCCGCTGATCAAGCGCCTTGCCTGCGGTGGCACGGTAGGTCTCATAGCCACCGCAGTCATTGAGATAATAATCCGCCGTATAGGCTTGGCGCACCGCCGCACTTGTCAGTATCGGGCGGGTGTTGGCAATAGCAGTCATGGATAGCAATTAGCGAATCTGAACCGTCGGGTGCATATTAAAGTAGCCATCATAGCGCATCGCATCGAGATTGACCCCGATGGTGAGCATGGCAAGCTCGTTGGCAAAAAATAAAATCTCTTCAAAGCTCCCGGTTCCATAAGGACGATTACCCACGCCGACAGTGATCGAATAATCCCCCGCGGCAAGATTCGCCATCAGCCGCCATTCAACGCTCACAGTTGACCCCGCCGCCAGTGGTGCAGGAGTCTGGTTCATGCAGTAGGTGTTGGTTTCAAATACGGAATGACCAAAGCGGTTGCGAATGCCAATGCCAAAATGCGGCTGTTCGAGCACTCGGCTGGTCTCGATCTGTGCCACAATGCGCAACTCTTCTTCGCTGGTGAGCGCGTTGATCGGCTCATCGGCCTCATTATAAAGGGTCAGCGCAACCAAACGCACCTCACCCGTGCCAACCAATGGTTTTGCCGTCTCGCCGCCAGGTTTGTTAATCGTCACTGGGGTATCACCCTGATGCGCCCGATGCAGCAATTGTGCCTGATAATGGTCAACCACATCCTTGGGCACGCCATAATCGAGCACTTTACCGTGTTCTAGTAATAGTGCCTGATCGCAGAGTGTTTTGATGGCATTCATGTCATGCGAGACCAATAAGATGCTGCCGCCACGCTCCCGAAACGCCTGGATCGCCCGCATACATTTTTGCTGAAAATAGGCATCACCGACTGCCAACGCTTCATCAACCACAAAACAGGCGGGGTCAGCATGAATGGCAATCGCAAACGCCAGCCGCATGATCATCCCTGATGAATAGGTTTTCAGCGGTTCGTTGATAAATGCACCCAGCTCAGCAAACTCAACGATGGTGTCACGGCGTGCGGCAATTTGCTCGGTGCTCATCCCTAACAACATGGCATTGGCGCGGATATTCTCCAGCCCACTGAGTTCCATATTAAAGCCGGTGCCAAGCTCCAACAGCCCGGTGATGCGCCCCGACAGTTGCATCTGCCCCTGATCGGGCAGCAACACGCCAGTTAAAATTTTCAACAAGGTCGATTTGCCCGCGCCATTGCAGCCGATAATCCCCAGGGTTTGGCCATCCTCGACCACAAAGGAGATATCGCTGAGCGCCTGATGGACGGTATGATAACTGCGACGGAGGATGATCTCGCGTAGCCGATCCGAGGGCTTGCGATACAACCGGAACGCTTTGCTAATCCCTTCAACAGCAATCATAGAAAATCACGCACATCCTTTTCTAGCCATTTGAGCACCAGCCAGGCCAGCAGCAGGGCGACATGAGCAATCAGCGCCAGCCGCATCATCGCATAGCCATCAGGAAGCTGATGACGCACAAACAGATCACGGTAGCTGTCAACAAACAAATAGGCGGGATTGAGCCAGTCTTGCAAGTCTTGAACCAACTGCGGGGCAATCTCGGGCACCCAGACAATGGGCGTCAGCCAAAACCAGAAGGTGAGCACCACCCCGACCAGTTCTTTAATATCGCGTAAAAACACATTGAGCACGGCAAACAACAGCCCCAGCCCAAAGGCAAAGATCTGTTGCAGCACAAAGATTACGGCTACCAGCAACACCAAGCCACCTGGCCACTGTCCCACCACCAGCAAAAAGCCTAAAAACAGCAGGAAAGCAATGCTAAAGGTGATGGTCTCAGAGAGCACAATATACAGCGGCAGATAGCCCAGCCTAAGATGAATCTTGCCGATAATGTGGCGTTTGTCGAGAAACACCGTTGAACAGCGGGTGATGGTGGTCGAAAACGCAATCCACGGCAACAGCCCACTGACCAGATACACCGGATAGCTGTATTCGCTCTGCACCCCAGGAAGACGCGCCCCCATCACCTTGGCAAAGATCACTGTGAAGATAAAAATCATCACCAAGGGATGAATGAACGCCCACAACGCACCCAGTGCCGATCCCGAATAGCGATCGACAAAATCTTGGCGGGTGAAATCAAGCAGTAGAGGCAGTCGCATCAGTGGACAGAAGCAATAAAATCCGCCAACAGTGCGGGGATACGGGCAGTGGCTGTGGTCACAGTGGCAGGATCCTGGGTGACACCATCGAGCACGGCTTTACCAGCGCGAATCAATGCCGCCTGTTGGCTAAATGATAAATCACTATAGACGATGCCTTGTGCTTGTTGATAATTTGCAAAGGCAAGACTCACCTGCACCCGATGCCCAAAACGCGCCATATCCTCAGCCGCCTGTGGATTATCCCAGCCGCCATTAATCAACGCAATCACCATCTCGTTGCGTTTGACCTGACCCCTGTTGAGTTGCTCTAGCCAATAAGCCCGCCCTGCCACATCGGGAGTGCGGTCAAAAATATTGCGATACAGTGCCGCAATCAAGGCTGTATTGCCGGCGCTGGGTGGATAGAGTGCCTGCACCCCGGGTTGGTCAAAAAAGCTCTGCGCGACAGTGGTCGGTGTCCAGTGTCCGTGACGCAGATTCGCCACCCAATAGGCAAGCCCAGTATAATCAGGCGCATAGCCTAGCGTTGCCATATAGATCTCGGCAACCTGCCAATCAAGCTGGCTGCGGTCGAGATCAAACGGGTCAGGATCAATCACGCCATCATCTGCTGGCGCAATCTCGATGGCAAACATCGCTGCACGGCTGTTGTTATCCTGATCGCTTTCCTCGATCTCATGGTCAACATCTGCATAGGCACCCAAATAATAGCTGCCTGGACTCAGCGTTGTCGGCAGTCTGACTGACTCGCGACAGCGGTGCATCTGCCCGGGGGCAAGCGTCGGCACCTGGCAGTCGGCATCAAGCCGAATGTCATGGTTTAGGCTGATTTCACGGTCTCGAGACAACAAAAATGCCAGCCGTGAGGAAGCGGCAGAGGCTTGTCCACGGTTCGCAACCAGGGCAGTGAGTTCCAACATTTCACCGATCGCCCCACGGATTGGACTAAAAACCGAGGCCACCATCAGGTCTGGTTGTGC
>SKYD01000074.1 GCA_007128075.1 Thiorhodovibrio sp. | reverse complement strand
GTGATAACAACAGCCGTTGCGCACCCGCAGTCCTAGGGCGGCAATTTTTGCCCCCTCGACATAGACCCCAGGCGCACCCGTACGGCGGCTGGCGGTCACGCCATGCGCGGCGAGTAAGGCGATCACGCTGCTCTCTAATAATTCAACAACACGCCGAATCCCTAAACCTAAGCGACGCAGATCCAAGAGCAGATAGACGATGAGCTGACCCGGACCGTGATAAGTGACCTGCCCCCCGCGATCAGTGCGGATCACCTCAATATCCCCTGGCACCAACAGATGCTCAAGCCGCCCAGCCTGACCCAGGGTGTAGACTGGCGGATGTTCTAACAGCCAAATTTCATCGCGTGTATTGGCATCACGGTCGGTGGTGAATTGGCGCATCGCCTGCCAGGTCACAGCATAAGGCTGCTGCCCCAGGGTACGCAGTTGCACGACGCGCTCATAAGGCGTAGACGATTCGTTCGTCAGCACTGAGTTCATGGTAGATGGCATCTAACTGTGTCTGATTTTGCGCCTCAATCACCGCTGTCACTGCCACCCATTGTCCACCACGGCTCGGGCGGCTGCGCAGGTTTTGCGCTGAAAAATCGGTCACATGACGCTGCAAAATTGCAGTCACAACCGCAGCCACCTCGGCATCAGCCCGCCCCATGGCTTTGATCGGAAACGAGCAGGGAAAAGTAAGCAGGCTGTCTTGACTCATAATGGCTCTAGGTGCTGTTTGTAGTCCTGATAAGCGGCATCGAGCTTTCGCCAGATCGGTCCTGGGCAGCCCTCGCCGATGACTTGCTGCTCAATGCGGGTGACTGGCATGATCTCGCGGGTGGCGCTGGTGATCCACACCTCTTGCGCTTGGTTGAGTTCTGTGCGCGAGATTGGACGCTCATCCACTCGCAAGCCAGCCGCTCGGGCAAGATCAATCACCAACGCTCGGGTGATACCCGCCAGCAGAGCGTGACTAAGCGGCGGGGTGAGGATCACGCCGTCAATCACCGCAAATAAATTACTGGACGCGCCCTCGATCATCCACCCATCGCGCTGTAGTAGGGTCTCCTCGGCATCCTGTTCGCTGGCTTCTTGGGCAAACAGCACCGCCGCCACCAATGAGATGGTTTTGAGATCACAGCGTCCCCAGCGCAGCTCCTCACGCACCAGCACCGTCACCCCCTGTTCGGCAAGCGTTGCCGGACGCGGTGAGATGGGCTTGGCAAGTGCCATCACTGTCGGCGGGATGTCATCTGATGGAAAACGATGATCGCGGGTTGGTGGTGCACCTCGGGTCACATGCAGATAGAGCGATTGATCAAGCCCCGGCTGTTGGGCTAACAGCCGAGCGCACAGATCGCTCCATGCCTCACGGGTCAGCGGCGGGGCAAGACGAATCCCAGCAAGACTGCGTTCGAGACGCTCCATGTGTGCAATCCAGCGCACCGGGCGACCGCCATAGGTCGGGATGACTTCGTAGACACCATCGCCAAATAGAAAGCCACGGTCCATCACTGGCACCCGGGCCTGATTTAAAGGCACAAAGGCACCATTCAAATAAATATCGGTCACGCCCTAAAACCACTGCAAAATCGTGTCGCTGAATTGACGCAGCAGATTGCCTTGACGCACAGTTTGCAGGGCGACTAAGGGGGCGCGCAAAATCTCCTCATCCCCCAGCATCACCACAATCTCGCCGACGGTGGTGCCTTGCTCAATGGGTGCCTCAAGTTGCGGCTGGCGCTCCAGTTGCAGCGAGAGACCATCAAAACGCCCGCGCCCGATGGTGACATAAAGCTCTTCTGCCGCTCCAACTGGCAACTCTTTGTCCTCGCCTTTCCAGACCCGTATCTGTTCCAGCGGCTGCCCAGGGCTGGCGAGACGATGGGTTTCAAAAAACCGAAAGCCATAATTGAGCAAAGCCAGGCTGTCGCGGGTGCGGGCAGCAACACTTTCAGTTTTCATCACCACCGAGATCAGCCGTTGACTATTCCGTAATGCCGAGGACACCAAACAATAGCCAGCAGCGCGGGTGTAGCCAGTTTTGACCCCATCGACGCTCGGGTCTTGACGCAACAGCCGATTGCGGTTGTGTTGCTGGATATCGTTGTAGGTGAAGTACGGTTGCGAATACCAGCGATAATAATCGGGAAAATTATCAATCAACGCCCGGGTTAAGATCGCCACATCGCGGGCTGTCGTATAGTGGTTGTCACCGGGCAGCCCTGTGGAATTGGTAAAATTGGAGTGATTCATCCCCAGTGCGCGTGCCTGCACATTCATAAATTCGGCAAAGGCGGCCTCACTGCCAGCAATATGCTCGGCAAGGGCGACGCTGGCATCATTGCCCGACTGGACGATCATGCCCTGGATTAAATCTTCCACTTTCACCCGCTTGCCGACCTCGATAAACATTTTCGAGCCGCCGGTGCGCCAGGCTTTTTCGCTGACCAAGACCTCCTCATCGAGCTGCAAATTGCCATCGCGTAGTTCACGAAACACGATATAGGCGGTCATGATTTTGGTCAGACTCGCCGGCTCTAACCGTTCATCAGCGTTAAATTCAACCAGAACCTGACCGCTGTGAAAATCCATCAGCAAATAGCCACCGGCATTGAGCTGTGGCGGGTCTGGTACCGGCAGCGCGACCGCTACATTGGCGATCAGCGCACATAATAACAATCCGCAAAGTTTGCTAAAAAATCTCATGTTTCAAAGTCAAATAGTGAGTTGTCATGGGAGCGAGTCAGTTAGGGGCTAACGACCAGCGATTGCGGTACGCCAAGGGTCTGTAATTGGCGCGAGGTTGCCTCGGCCTGATCCCGCGAGCCAAAGGGCCCCACATGCACCCGATAAAGAGCCGATGGTGCCAATGACACATCGAAACGAATGTTCACTGGTGCATTGACCTGTGCGAGCAGTCGAGACCGCAGATCCTCAGCATTCAGTCTGTGATCAAAGGCACCGACCTGCAATAAATAGTTCCCAGCAGGCAGGTGGCTGCTGGTGCGCGGTGGGGGTGGCGTTGACCCAAGCTGTGCCATGACCCGTTTAGGATCTAGCAAGGGAACTTTTCTGCCATGATCGCGGGGATCAACTGAGCGCACCTTGACATCAGCCGTGCCCGCTTGGTCAAAGCCCAGCTTTTTCGCGGCCGCATAGGAGAGATCAATGATGCGGTTGTCGTGGAAAGGGCCGCGGTCATTGACCCTCACCACCACACTGCGCCCATTTTCCAGATTGATCACCTGGACATAACTCGGCAACGGCAGGGTTTTATGGGCGGCGGTCATCGCATACATATTATATGGCTCAAGGCTGGAGGTTTTGCGACCATGAAATTTGCGACCATACCATGAGGCAATGCCGCGCTCGGCATAGTTGCGACTGGTGGTTTTGGGGTAATACCGCTGCCCAAACACCTCGTAGGATTCCATGTTGCCATATCGGGATAGTGGCTCGACCTTAGGAACCGCATCTGGCGGATGACCGCTGTCACGAACAGCGGTGCGCTGGCTGGCACAGCCATGGAGAATCAACAAGGCAACAATTAACAGTCCTGAAGCTAGTGCGCGCTTGTTCATTGCAATAAAACGCCCTCAACATTTAACCTAATTTGTAAGTATACCTCGAAACGCACTAAGATTAAGAGAGTTTTTGCGTTATCGCAATCCGCATAACAAGTGAAATGCCAAATCGCCTAAGCAACTTTGTTGAGGTTTTTAGCTGAAAATTAAGTGAGCAGGATAAGAACTCAGCGGGATTTGCGAAAATAACCAACTCGCGGATGCGAGTCAGTGGAATATGAGGAAGACATCCACCGCGTGTGGCGTTGCGTACCGTCGTTCTTGAACCAAACGGTTCAAGTGGGCGCCGAGTGCAGCAGTTTCAGGCTTTCCGCTCGGAGGCGGACATGCTCAACAACCGCTGCGGGAGGCTCCCGGGGCACAACATAGGCTCAAGAAAATACCCAGGACGCTGACGGACACCGCAGTTAAGATGTCTAGGCTCTAAGGCTAGAGACTTTTTCCTGCCGCGTCTAGTCTTTTTGAGATAAATCGTCAAAAATTATAAATTTGGGGGTAAGCATTGGAAAAACCAATGGCAGCCGAAGACATGCGGGCGTTGCGGGCGCAAGCAATCACGCACACCTCGCTGGTGGGTGCATTGTGCAATCTGTTGTTGGCATTGGGCAAGCTGACCGCTGGCTACTGGGGGCATTCGCAGGCGCTGATTGCCGATGGGGTGCATTCGCTGTCTGATTTGGCAACTGATGTGTTGGTGTGGGTTGCCGGGCGCAAGGCCAATACCGCCCCCGATGCCGATCATCCCTATGGTCACGAGCGGTATGAAACCCTAGCGACCTTGGTGCTTGGTGTGTTTTTGGCCGCAGTCGGCATCGGGATTGGCTGGGATGCCATTGAGCGGGTGCTGCATCCCGAGGCACTGTTGCATCCTGAGCCATTGGCGCTGGCGGCTGCCGCTGGCTCGATTGTGATCAATGAGTTGCTGTTTTGGTACACCCTTGCTCATGCCAAGCGCGTCGGCTCGGAGCTATTGCGTGCCAATGCCTGGCATCATCGCTCGGATGCAATCTCATCCATTGTGGTGCTGATCGGCATCGGTGGCACCCTGCTGGGGCTGGATTATTTAGACGCGGTGGCGGCAGTGTTGGTGGCGCTGATGATCCTGCGCATTGCTTGGAATTTAGGCCACAAAGCAGTGCGCGAGCTGGTCGATACCGGGCTGGAGCCGGCGCGGGTGGCGGCCATCAAACAGGCCATTTGCACTATTGCCGGTGTCAAAAGTTTGCACAAATTGCGCACCCGCACCTATGGCGGACGGGTGAGTTTAGATGTTCACATTTTGGTGGAACCTTATCTGAGCGTCTCCGAGGCGCATCTCATCAGCGTGCATGTCGAGCAACAATTAAAGCAGGGTTTTGATGATGTCACCGACATTGTTGTACACATAGACCCTGAAGACGACGAGCAGTCGATTCCGACGCTCAATCTGCCCTTGCGCTCGGCGGTGGTGCAGCGGATGAATCAGCTCGGCACCACCATTCCCGCCTGGCCACGGCTGCATCGGGTGGTATTGCATTATCTCGATGGTGGGGTGGAGCTGGAGCTGTTTTTGCCTTTGGTGTTCTATACCGAAGATCCCGCAGCAGCTCTGCGCTTAAGTGCGCAGATTCGCGCCACCCTCACCGCCGATCCACTGTTTCGCCAGGTTTGGGTCTATTTTGGCTAAATGCACTAAGCAAGTGCAGGTCACGCACCCAGTGCACGCTTTTGGTGCTAAGAGCTGGCGTTGTGGGGTCACTGACTGATAAACTGCACTGCAAACGCGCTTATAAGTGAGGCTGGCATACATTGTGCCTTGATTTTGCCAGCGTTGCAGTGGTGCGCAATCAAGCGCCAAACGCCGAAACTCATTAGCCACTTTTTGGTCTCTTTTGTTATTTTTTTGGAGAATTTGTCGATGTCTGTCAATGTGATGCAGTTGATCAAAGATGAGGAAGTCAAGTTTGTTGACCTGCGGTTTACCGATACCCGCGGCAAGGAACAGCATGTTTCGCTGCCAGCAACGATCATTGATGAAGCCCTGTTTCAAGATGGCAAGATGTTTGATGGCTCCTCGATTGCCGGCTGGAAAGGCATTCAGGAATCAGACATGGTGTTGATGCCGGAGGCCGACACCGCAATCCTCGATCCCTTTTCTGATGAGAAAACGCTGATTATCCGCTGCGATATTCTCGAACCCAACACCATGCAGGGCTATGAGCGCGACCCGCGCTCGCTGGCGAAGCGTGCTGAGGCCTATCTCAAATCCACCGGCGTTGCCGACACCGCCTTTTTTGGTCCTGAGCCAGAATTTTTCATTCTCGATGATGTGCGCTGGGGCATCGGCATGAGCGGCGCATTCTATAAGGTGGACTCCGAAGAGGCGGAATGGAATTCGGAGCGCGTCTACGAAGATGGCAACATCGGGCATCGCCCCGGGGTCAAGGGCGGCTATTTCCCAGTGCCGCCAGTCGATTCACTCAACGACCTGCGTGCTGCGATGTGTTTAGCCCTCGAAGAAATGGGCGTACCGGTTGAGGTGCATCACCATGAGGTTGCCACTGCCGGACAGTGCGAAATCGGCACCCGCTTTGCGACCCTGACCAAGCGCGCCGACATGAACCAGATTCTCAAATACTGCGTGCAAAATGTCGCCCATGCTTATGGCAAAACCGCGACCTTCATGCCCAAGCCACTGGTTGGCGACAACGGCAACGGGATGCATGTGCATCAGTCGCTGGCAAAAGATGGCGTGAATCTGTTTAGCGGTGATAAGTACGCCGGGCTGTCTGAGCTGGCGCTGTATTACATCGGCGGGATTATTAAACACGCCCGCGCCCTGAATGCGCTGACCAATGCCTCAACCAATTCGTATAAACGCCTCGTGCCAGGATTTGAGGCTCCAGTGATGCTGGCGTATTCAGCACGCAACCGCTCGGCATCGATTCGTATTCCTTACGATTCCAACCCCAAAGCGCGGCGCATTGAGGTGCGGTTCCCCGACTCCACTGGCAACCCCTATCTGTCCTTTAGCGCGATGATGATGGCAGGGCTCGACGGCATTCAGAACAAAATTCACCCTGGCGATTCCATGGACAAAGATCTCTATGATCTACCGCCGGAAGAAGAGAAGGCAATCCCACAGGTGTGCTACTCCTTTGATCAGGCACTGGAGGCGCTGGATAAAGACCGTGAGTTCTTAACTGCCGGTGGCGTGTTCAGCGATGATCTGATCGACGGCTACATCAAGCTGAAAATGGACGAGGTCACCCAACTGCGGATGACCACCCATCCTGTTGAGTTTGATCTGTATTACAGTCTATAAGGTTCGGCTTGGCGGCGGACACACTCCGCCGCACTCCGCACGGCCCCCTGATGATGCTTGCTCAACCGATGTTGAATCCAGCACTCATGTCCTCAGCACAGATGGAGGGCGTGATTCTTGATCATCTCAACACTGCGGTGTTGCTATTTGATCAGGCTTTGGCACTGCGCTTTATCAACCCTGCGGGTGAAAATCTACTCTCAGTGAGTGCTAAGCTGGTGATAGGGATGTCGGCGGGTATGCTGGTGCCCTGTCCAGCAGAATCCTCGGTTGAAGACCGGCTGCGCGAGACGCTGGCAACCCATCATCCGTTCACTGAGCGCGAGGTCGAGCTGCACTGTCCCGATGGGCAGCGCATCCGCGTCAACTGTACGGTGATGCCGCTGGTGCAGCACGACACCGCGCTAGGGCTGTTGATGGAACTCTACCAGGTTGATCGCCAACTGCGCATCACTCGCGAGGAGTATTTGCTCACCCAGCATCAGGCCACCCAAGCACTGTTGCGCGGGCTGGCGCATGAGATCAAAAATCCACTCGGCGGGCTACGCGGGGCGGCGCAATTGCTAGAACGCGAGCTGCCTGCGCCCGATCTACACGAATACACCCGAATCATCATCGACGAAGCGGATCGGCTGCAAAATCTGCTCAACCGCATGCTCGGCCCCAATCAATTGCCGCAGCGCCAGCAGATCAATATTCATCACATTATTGAACATGTGTGCGGGCTGATTAAGGCTGAATTTCCACATGGGCCGACGCTGGTGCGTGACTACGATCCCAGCATCCCCGATCTCAACGCCGATCCTGAACATCTAATCCAAGCCCTGCTCAATATCGTGCGCAATGGTGCCCAGGCGGCAAGCAGTGCTGGGCGGCTGATGTTGCGTACTCGGGTGCTGCGCCAGTTTACCATTGGGTCAATTCGTCATCGTTTGGTGTTGGGTATCGAGATTGAAGACAATGGCCCTGGCATCCCTGATGAGCTGATCGGACGGATTTTTTTTCCGATGGTCTCGGGGCAGGCGGGCGGCAGCGGGCTGGGGCTGGCAATTGCCCAGGAATTGATTAGCCACCATGGCGGGCTGATCGAGTGCGACAGCAGCCCTGGACGCACCTGTTTTTTGGTCTATCTGCCGCTGGTGACACAGCATGAATAACCTGATCCGCGTCTGGGTGATCGACGATGACCGCTCGATCCGCTGGGTGCTCGAACGCGCCCTGCGTCAGGAGCAGATGGATGTCACCAGCTTCTCTAACGGTGTCGGGGTGATTGATGCACTGGCGCGTGACCGCCCCGATGTCATTCTGTGCGATATTCGAATGCCCGGAATCAACGGGCTGGATCTATTGGCACAGATTCGTGGCCGCTATCCTCAGTTGCCAGTGATCATTATGACCGCGCATTCGGATCTTGACAGCGCGGTTTCGGCACTGCATGGCGGTGCCTTTGAATATCTGCCCAAGCCTTTTGATATTGACGATGCAGTTGATCTCGTGCGCCGGGCTTATCGTCAAAAACACAGTTCTCCAGCAGATTCGACACCGCTCGACCAAGGCCCAGACATCTTGGGCGAGGCACCGGCGATGCAAGAGGTGTTTCGCGCCATCGGGCGGCTGGCAAAATCCAACATCACGGTGTTGATTAATGGCGAGTCAGGCACTGGCAAAGAGCTGGTGGCGCGGGCTTTGCACCGCCACAGTCCGCGTGCCAAAGCACCCTTTATTGCGCTCAATATGGCGGCGATTCCGCGTGATCTGATGGAATCGGAGCTGTTTGGGCATGAGCGCGGGGCGTTTACGGGGGCGCAAACGCGGCGTGAAGGGCGTTTTGAACAGGCCAATGGCGGCACGCTGTTTCTCGATGAGATTGGCGATATGCCCGCCGAGCTGCAAACGCGGCTGCTGCGAGTGCTGGCGGATGGCGAGTTTTACCGCGTCGGCGGGCTGGCCGCGATCAAGGTCGATGTGCGTATCATTGCCGCCACCCATCAAGATTTGCATGAGCGGGTGCGCCAAGGCGCGTTTCGTGAAGATTTATTTCATCGTCTGAATGTGATTCGGGTGCATTTGCCACCATTGCGCGAACGCCGTGAAGACATTAGCCTGCTCATGCGCGCTTTTTTGGTGCAAGCAGCGCGTGAGCTCAATTGTGAGCCAAAAATTCTCGCCCCCGATGCTGCCAAGCAGCTAGAGCAACTTGATTGGCCGGGCAATGTTCGCCAGCTTGAAAATACCGCCCGCTGGCTGACGGTGATGGCGGCAAGCAAAGAGATTCATGCCAACGATCTCCCCCCCGATTTACACCGCCCGATGGAGCAGACTGTAGCCAATAGCAGCCTCGATTCTTGGGAAACGGCATTGCAGCACTGGGCAGAACGCATGTTGCAAACCAACCATGCACCATTGTTGACAACCGCACTGCCTACCTTTGAGCGGATACTCATTGAATGCGCCTTGCAACACACCGCTGGTCGCCGCCAAGAGGCCGCGCAGTTGCTCGGCTGGGGGCGCAACACCCTGACTCGCAAAATTCGCGAGCACGCAATGAAAATTAACTGATTTCACTTCATTTTGGTCTCTAAAATAACATGGCAAAAGTCGAAATTTACACCACCGCAACCTGCCCTTATTGTGTTCTGGCGCGACGACTGCTGAAACGCAAAAATGTCGCCTTTGAGGAATTGCCGATTGATAAGGACACGAAAAGACAACGCGAAATGATGAAACGCAGCCGCCGCAACACCGTTCCGCAGATTTTTATTGACGGAAAGCACATCGGTGGCTATGACGATCTCGCAGAGTTGGATGCCGATGACGGCTTGGATCCTTTGTTGAACGCTTAACGCTATGTCGAACGAAGACAGCCAACGAGTTGACAAATGGCTCTGGGCAGCGCGTTTTTTCAAAAGCCGCCAGTTGGCGATTGATGCCATTAACGGTGGCAAAGTGCGGGTGGAGGGCCAACGCTGCAAACCCTCGCGGATGGTGCGACCTGGCTCCAAGATTGAAATACACAAAGGTTCGCTATCTTGGGAAATCGAAGTGCTTGGCTTGGCAACACAGCGTCGCCCCGCAACTGAGGCAGTATTACTCTATGCCGAAGACGATGCCAGCCGGCTGCGTCGCCAACAACTGGTTAGTGAACAACGCCAACAACGCAGCAACCAACCGCGCACCTCTGGTCGCCCCACCAAACGCGACCGCCGCCGCCTGGATGATTTTCAACTGGGGGATTGATCGGGCGGACTATTTGACAAATAATAACACAGTTCAGCCAAAGTGATGTCCTCGAACACTCCTAAATCATTACACATTCTCGGCATTTGCGGCACTTTCATGGGGGGGATCGCGCTGTTGGCGCGCGCCCTGGGCTATCAGGTCAGCGGAGCGGATGCGCAGGTCTATCCGCCGATGAGCACCCAGCTTGAGAGCGCGGGCATCATGCTCCACGAAGGCTATGATGCCGAACAATTAGCCGCCGCGCCCGATCAGGTCATCGTCGGCAATGCCATGACCCGAGGTCTGCCAGTGATTGAGGCGTTGCTTGATCGCGGCCAACCTTATGTGTCAGGACCGCAGTGGCTCGCAGAGCAGTTGTTGAGTCAGCGTCATGTGTTGGCGGTGGCAGGAACCCATGGCAAAACCACCACTGCCAGCTTGTTGGCGTGGATTCTCGATCAGGCGGGGCTGGATCCAGGGTTTCTAATCGGCGGGGTGCCGAATGATTTTAATTGCTCGGCGCGACTGGGCAGCGGGCGTTATTTTGTCGTCGAGGCCGATGAATACGACACCGCATTTTTTGATAAACGCTCAAAATTTGTCCATTATCGCCCACGCACCTTGATTTTGAACAATCTTGAGTTCGATCATGCCGATATTTTCGACGATTTGGCGATGATCCAACGCCAGTTTCATCATTTGGTGCGCACCATTCCTAGCACGGGGTGCATTCTTTATCCACAACAAGATGCCGCGCTCAACGGGGTGCTGGCTCAAGGCTGCTGGACACCGACCCAAACTTTAGCACTTGATGACGACACCGCCGATTGGTCAATCAAGCCTCTGGCGCGCAATGGCGCGCAGTTTCAGCTCACGCATCGCGGAATAATTCAGGGCGAGGTGCGCTGGACCCAGACTGGCAATCATAATCTTTACAATGCGTTATCGGCAATTGCCGCCGCAGCACAGATCGGCGTGTCACCCCAGCAAGCACTGGATGCTGTGGCGCGTTTTGGTGGAGTGCGCCGGCGGATGGAAAAACGCGGCGAGGTTGCTGGAATTTCTGTGTATGATGATTTTGCCCATCATCCAACCGCCATCGCCACCACCATTGAAGGACTTCGTAACACGATTAGAAGCGATCAGCGCATTTTTGCCGTGCTTGAGCCGCGCTCCAACACCATGCGCTTAGGAGGTCATGCCGCCGCCCTGACTGCTGCTTTGGCAACTGCCGATCAGGTTTTGGTGTTTGCCCCCCCGACGCTGAACTGGAACGCAGCCGAGACGCTGGCCTGGCTTGGTGAACGGCTCAGGGTGGCAACTGCGGTTGCCGAACTCATCACCTATCTAGTTGCACACACCAAGTCTGGCGATCAGGTGTTGATTATGAGCAACGGTGGGTTTGAGAATATTCATCAGCGCTTGCTTACCCAATTGTCCGCCCACCATGCGACCTGAAATTAAAACAATCACCCTGGCATTCACTGGTGCCTCCGGGATGCAATACGGACTGCGGCTGTTGGAGTGCCTGATTCAGGCACAGGTGCGGGTCTATCTGCTGATCTCGCAAGCTGCACAGGTGGTGTTAAAACTAGAAACTGGGCTGGAGGTTCCTAGCCGCCCCCAGGAAGCAGAGCGGTTTTTTAGTCACCGTTTTAATGCCGCCAGTGGACAACTGCGGGTTTTTGGTCGTCAACAGTGGACGGCACCAGTCGCCAGTGGCAGCAATCCGCCGCAGGCGATGGTGATTTGTCCTTGCACTACGGGCACGCTGGCGAGTATCGCCGCCGGGCTAAGCGATGATTTAATTGACCGTGCCGCCGATGTGGCACTCAAAGAACGCCGAGCGTTGATTTTGGTGGTGCGCGAAACGCCGGTGCATGTTTTACATCTTGAACACATGCTTAGCTTAGCGCGTGCTGGTGCGGTGATTATGCCCGCCAGCCCAGGGTTTTACTGTCACCCGCAAAGCATTGACGATCTGGTTGATTTTTTGGTGGCACGGGTGTTAGATCATCTCGGCGTTGCCCACAATTTGAGTCAACGCTGGGGTGAAACAGAAGACTGATTAGTGACAATTACCATAACTAACGACCTCAAAACTTTCCCGTTAAAAGAAAAACAGCATATCGATTTTTACAATTTTACAATCATAAAACATGATTGGCTACAGATCAAAAACACTACTTGGCAGCGATCATTGAGTAAGGGCGGTTCGCGAACCGCCCCGACAGTGATAAAATTTGAGCAAGCTCAAGTAGGCGCTTGCAAAATCTGCTGTAAGCCCACTTCCTTGCACCATGCGCTCGTCAAGTCAAACGCAGCAGATGCGGTGTTGAGGTTCTTGTCGATCAGCTCCATTTTTTTCTTGAATTTCTTCTCGATGACCGAATCAAGTGTTGCTGTTCCACCCGAGGCGGTGTATTTTTTTAAGAAGCGGTCTTTGATTCCCTCTTCGATTGCGGGTTTGCTCACGGTGCCCAGTGCGCCAAACAATGCACCCAGCATTGCCATATTGGTTGCAAGCTCAGTGCCGGCCTGCTCAATTGCAAACTGAGTAAAGTCTTTGGTCAGCACTTTGACATTTAATTCATCGAGTCTTTTTTTGTCCGACTCATTGAGCAATTCAGCATCGCTGTTGATGATGATCAGCCCATCGGCTTTGATTCCAGAATAAAACGGCATGGTATAAGATTTGCCCATGGTAATCACTTGTTGGTGATATACCATGATAATATCTGGATAAATGACCTCGCCGCGATCATAAACGGGCACTGTCGAAATGCGTGCATAGCTCTCTGAAGGAGCCATTCGCTTTTCTGCTCCAAAAAATGGATTAGAAACTGCGTAATAGCCTTCTCGATCGGCTGCGGTGGCTGCGATGTGCGCTGCGGTGACCGCGCCCTGACCGCCAAGGGCGGGCATTCTAATTTTAATTGAATCCTTTGCCATTATAAGCGCCCCTCTTCTTTACATTGCGCCAAATAGGCATCTGCTTCTGGCGAGACATGTCTGAAAAATTCAAATCGCTCTTTATCCAGTGACTTCATTTGCCCAAGCCCATCGTTTGCGCCAAGTCCAAGCTCCAGAATACATGGCGTATAAAGATTGACATAAGTCGGGCCAATTTCTCTGGCAATCAGAATCGCCTCTCGAATAACTTTTGCCACCTGTTTGGGGTTGGAGCCAGTTAAATTCACCGAATAATGACAGCCCGAGGTCACGGCAAGCTCCCACATCGGAACTTTGTCAAACACTTTGCCTTTGGGTGCCATTTTGAACACCTGACCCTTGGCAGTCGAGCCGGATTCTTGACCTCCGGTGTTGGCGTAGACCTCGTTATCAAAACAGATGGTGGTGATTTTTTCTTGCCGGAAAAATGATTGCAGCGTGCAATCCAGCCCAATATCAACCGTCGCGCCATCACCAGCGAGCACAATGACATCCTTTTGTTTGTCAGGGAATCGCCATTCCAGTGTTCGTTTGATCCCTGATGCCACCGCGTTCTGGTTGCCAAACAGCGAATGCACAGTATGCAGTGCGATATGTGGGAACATCAATGAAGTACAGCCCGTCGAGTTAACGATAATACTCTCTTCAGGGTTAGGTAGTGCAGCCAAGACATAGCGCAATGTGGCTGCTTCGGGACAGCCCGCGCACAATGAATGTTCTTCAACCAGCTCCTTGGCAACTGGAAGCTGCTCAATGCCACGGTTTTTTTGCTGTTTGTGCGCCCAAGTCACATTCTCCTCAAGATCGAGAATCTCTTGAGGCATAATGCTTCTAAATTCGGGATTAATTTTATAGATGTCGTATGCCATGTTATTCTCCAACAACTTCCAATACTTCGGCAATAATGGCTTCAGCAGGCATACTCATCCCCCCAGCCACCCGTGGGCCACCAATAATTTGGGCATCACATTTGTTGTAGAGTGATTGCTT
>SKYD01000132.1 GCA_007128075.1 Thiorhodovibrio sp. | reverse complement strand
CGCTCGCGGCTGACCTTGGCAACTAAGCGATGGCTGATGTCACGCTCACTGTTGGCGCGTTGAATCTGTGCCGCCAGCGCTAAATGGGCGGCGACCCGCGCCAGCAGCAACGGTGGATTGATGGGCTTGGTGACATAATCCACCGCACCGACTGCAAAACCGCGTGACTCGCTCTCGGTATCGGTCTTGGCAGTGAGAAAAATAATCGGTGTTTGTGCAGTCGCTGGACGCGCCTTGATCCGTTGACAGAGCTCATAGCCGTCCATCTCCGGCATCATAATATCGAGCAAGCACAGCTTAGGTGGCGTGGTCTGATCTAACACCCGCAACGCCTCAGCACCGCTGGCAACCGCCAGCACCCGATAGAGCGGCTTGAGTAAATCAGAGAGCAGCTTTAGGTTATCGACCTGATCGTCAACAATAAGTAACAATTGGTTATCGGACATGATGAAAGCGCGTCATGGATGAAAAGCGACTGGCTTGGGAGTCGCGTCACGAAGTGGAACGCGAGCGCATTGCAATGTGTCGCGCACTGTTGTTTTAGGCGTATTCATCTTTGCATTTGCCCCGTATTAAATGAAAAAAGGGTGCCGGTCTTTCCCGACTGTCAGCTCTTTCGAGCCACCCGAAGGTGTAATGGTTACCTCGCCAATACATTCACTCATAACATAGCCCCGAAGGACTCAGGCTGGTTGAGCGTTCCAGGGTTTTACGCCTGAAACATGATGAACGACCTTAAGCCAAGGACGGCGTAGGTTGCTCACAAATCGGGCGCTCAAAGTATACTAGATGTCAACTCAAAGGAAGGTCGGTTAATGTTTTCGGCAACGAAAATACCACATCTTCGCGCTGCCCCGGCTGTTCTTCGATGGTTGCCGCTCCCCAAGCGCGTAATTGGTCAATCACCTCGGTCACCAGATGTTCTGGTGCCGACGCGCCGGCGGTCAAGCCGATGCATTCGACACCATCGAGCCACGACTGCTGCAAATCTTCTGGGCCGTCGATCAGATAGGCGACAACACCCTGCCGGGTTGCCAACTCCCGCAGTCGATTGGAATTGGAGCTGGTCACCGAGCCAATCACCAAAATTAAATCACAATCTGCTGCCAGTGTGCGCAGTGCATCCTGACGGTTTTGGGTCGCATAGCAGATGTCGCTTTTTCGTGGGCCCATCAGCTTGGGGAACCGCGCCCGCAGTGCGGCGATGGTGGCGGCGGTATCTGCGGTGGAGAGCGTGGTTTGGGTCACATAGGCCACGCGCTCAGGATCGCGCACCGCCAACCCCGCGACCTCAGCAGCAGATTCGATGCAGTGCATTCGCCCCGCGCCCGCTGCACACTGCCCTAGCGTGCCCTCGACCTCGGGGTGACCGCGATGACCAATTAAAACCACATCAGCACCTGATGCGCAGTGACGCGCCACCTCCAGATGCACCTTTGCAACCAGTGGGCAGGTGGCATCAAAGAGTTGCAGATTGCGCTGTTGCGCCTGGGCACGCACCGCCAGCGAGACCCCATGTGCGCTAAAAATACACAGCGACCCTTCAGGGATCGCCGCAATGTCATCGACAAAAATTGCGCCGCGCCGTTTGAGATCAGCCACTACCACACGATTATGCACCACCTCGTGACGCACATAAACCGGCGGCGGAAAACGCGCCAACACCTGCTCAACAATGGCAATGGCGCGCTCGACACCGGCACAAAAACCACGGGGATTAGCAACTAGAATTTTCATAAAAATCAATAATTTTCTCGCCTTCTGATTTGGCTATCATCACCGCGCCACAGGCATCTGTCAAGTCCCGCAAGATTGCATGACCGCTTAACAAAAGGCGCGAGCGCCGCCCAAGCCGCCGAGCGTGTTGATCCACGATTAGGTGTCGGTCAAGCGGATGCAGGCGCGGTGGCGGGAATTGGGTTTGTGATGACTACGACATAGCGACTAGTCGGCGGCGGGGTTGATGTCGTGGACTAAACGCAGACCAACGGCTGGTGGCCAGCAGGCATTGCCAACCAGCCGCTCTTGGCAATCGCCGCCACCTAGTGGCAGATTGTTTGGAGCAGCAGGCGAGAGCAGAGTTTCGGGATTGGCGGCACGGCGCTCATCTGAACGCTGTTGGGTGATACCGTTTTGCCAGGAGCCACCGCGAATCACTCGATAGCCCATGCTCAACTGTGATGCGCATTCACGGTTGTACGGTGTGTTGGGTGAGAAGAACGCGCTTTCAAACAAGGTGCAGGTCCATTCCCATACATTGCCGCTCATGTCATACAGCCCCAGTTCATTGGGCACTTTGCTGCCCACAGGATGCGGGCGACCACCGCTGTTGGCATCAAACCAGGCAAAGGTGTCCAGCCAAGAGGCGCGATCCACTGCGGCGGTATCTGCCCCACAGTGTTCAAGTGGCTGCCCGCCACTGCGGCAGGCATATTCCCATTCGGCCTCAGTGGGCAGCCGATACGCACGCCCCGTCAGCTCATTTAACCGATGAATAAAATCCTGCACCTCATGCCAGGTCATGGTTTCCACCGGGCAGTCGGGACAGTGATAAAACCACCGCGCTGGATTCTCGCCCATCACCCGCGCCCATTGGGCTTGGGTGACCTCAAAGCGACCCATCATAAAATCATCCACACAGATCCATGGACGCTGAGTTGCCGGATCGGTATTGCCCATGTCATAACAGCCGCCATTGACCCGCACCAAACCGATGGGTTCTTGGTCATCCCTGGCTGGAAAGCTATACCAAGCAATGCCCTCATCGATCCATTCGGGAAAACTGTTGACCAAATGCTCATGTTCAGCAAAATCGGCTGTATAAAAATGGTTGGCACGCCCAGGAATCCAGAAACGAAAGACGGGGATTGTGCCTGGTTGTTGTTCAGGATAGGCATACCAAGCGATGCCCTCATAGCGCCACTGCGGGTGACGCTCGATGAGCTGGTCTTTTTCAGTCTGATTGATCGTATAAAAATGCGCCGCTGGCTGGGCGCGAAAAAAGCGATACACTGGTTGGGCGGCGGGGTCAGTGGTGGTAGGATAGGCTGACCAGTCGGCACCTTCGTAGTGCCAGACATCATTGAGCACGGTGCGAATGGCATCGCGCTCGTCGGCGCTGATTGTATAAAAATGCGTGTTTAAAGAATCACTGCGAAAGCGATATACATTATGCGCCTCATCTCTCGCCGCCGCTGGCAGCGTGAATGCCACCAAAATCAGCCCCAACCAAGCATGCCGAAAAATCGCGTGTAACATAACGAAAATCTCCTGTGAGTTTGTGCCATGAATCTTGCTTATATCTCGCACCAAGAGTGTCAAAATCATCGCATGGGTGCGCATCATGTCGAAGTTCCCGAGCGTCTGCACGCCATTGGGGATCGGTTGATTGCCTCCGGCATGGAGATGCTTGTCACCCATTATGATGCGCCACTCGCCAGCCGTGAACAACTACTAAGCGTACATGATTCAGGCTATGTAGAGATGATTTTTAATGCAGCACCTGAGGTCGATGATGTCCTGACCTGGGTTGATGGCGATACCGCGATGTCGCAAGGCACCTTAGCCGCAGCACGGCGTGCCGCCGGGGCGGTGATCTTGGGGGTTGATCTGGTGATGAGTGATCAGCACCATGCTGCTTTTTGTGCAGTACGCCCACCCGGGCATCATGCCGAGCGGAATCGCGCCATGGGCTTTTGTTTTTTTAACAATATCGCTATCGGTGCCTTTCACGCGCTCAATGCGCATGGCTTAGAGCGCGTTGCGATCATCGATTTTGATGTGCATCATGGCAATGGAACTGAGGATATTGTCGCTGGCGATGAGCGAATTTTGTTCTGCTCCTGCTTTCAGCATCCATTTTATCCAGGCAGCGGGGTCGATAGCAACGCGCCCAATGTACTCAATCTGCCACTGCCTGCACGCACCGATGGTGCCGCATTCAGTGCCGCGATTGAGCAGCAGTGGCTCCCGCGACTCGATGCCTTTGCTCCGCAGTTGATTTTGATCTCGGCTGGCTTTGATGGTCATGCCGAGGACGACATGGCGCACTTTATGTTGCGTGAGGCTGATTATGCGTGGATTACCCGTGAGCTACATAAGCTGGCGGTTCAACATGCCAACGAGCGTATCGTGTCCTGTCTTGAAGGTGGCTATTGTCTCTCAGCATTAGGGCGCTGTGTTAGCACCCATATCAACGAGCTGATTGGTCACTAACTGCTGGTCGAGGGGCGGTGGAAGGCAGCTGTGGCGAGCCACAGCAGACTCGCGACCACCTGACCACGACTTGCGTACTCAGGTGTCCGCGAGCTAACCAAATCTTGGTGTTTGGCAGAGCTGGCAATTGCGCCGCAGTGCCAAAGCAGCGATCAATTAGTTGATTTGTTCCAGCGCGTTGCGAACGCGTTCAGCAAGCTGGGCATCATAACGCATCGCGGAGGCGATGTTGTTGTACTCAGTGATAGAAATCTCGCTGTCTTGCACCACTTTCGCCATGGCTCGCTGGGCTTCAAGCTGCATGTTCTGGGCGGCTTCGGTCGAAGCTGCGGTGGCGATTTCCTCAGTCAGCTCGTGATTGATCTGCTGGACTTCTTGAAACACCTCGGCAAAATGATGAATCGTGGTATCGTCGATGTTTTCGCTCTGTGCTTGTTGTTGCATCTGTTGTCCCTGCATTTGCCGATCACGCATCCCCTGTCCCTGTCCTTGTCTTGGTGCGCCAGCCCCTTGTTCACCAGCACCGCCGAAAGATTGCGCTTGCGCCAGACCAGCACTGAGCAATCCTGCGGTAAGTAATGCGGTGAACAGCCGATGGTTTACTGTAGGCAATGTCATAATGTGACCTCCTAAATGGTCAAATGTGATGAATGTACCTACAAGCGAATCAAACACCGTGCCAACTGATACTAAAAAATCATAAAATAATGAATAATCAATGCTTTAAATGAAATTTGCAGTGCGATTTTTGGCATTGCATCTGCCGCTGCAAGTGGATCAATTTGACCCATGTGACATCCTGCTACGGGTCATCAGCATCACCAAGTTTGCGATACAGCGTTTTGCGCCCAATCCCTAAAATGCGTGCCGCCCGCTGTTTATTGCCGCCAGTCCAATCAAGCACCTCGCGGATATAGCCTGCCTCAACCTCAGCTAGCGAACGCCAATCCTGATCCGCAGTGGCGGTGAGTGGATGTGTGGGCACTGCCGCAGATCGACGCACCCGTTCCGGCAGATCCTCAAGCTCAATGCGCACCCCGGCTGCCAAGATCACCATTCGCTCGACCAGACTTGCCAGCTCACGCACATTTCCAGGAAAAGAATAGTTCAGCAACGCCCGCCACGCCTCAGGGGCAAATTCCGGGGTGCGCTCGCTGTGCAAAGCCAGAAAATGGCGCAATAGATGGGCGATGTCCTCGCCGCGGTCGCGCAGTGGCGGCACATGGAGACGAAAGGTCTCCAAGCGGTAGAATAAATCTTGGCGCAGCTCACCGGCATCAATACACGCACTTGGGTCTTGGTGGGTGGCGGCAACAATGCGCACATCGGCCGCAATTTCTTGATTGGCACCCAGCGGGCGCACCTGGCCATCTTGCAACAGCCGCAACAGCTTGGTTTGCATCCCGGCGGGCATCTCGGCAATCTCGTCGAGAAACAGCGTGCCGCCATCGGCTTCCAAAAACAGCCCGCGCCGCGCACCACGGGCACCGCTAAAGGCGCCAGCAACATGACCAAACAGCTCAGATTCCAAAAGTGTTTCGGGAATCCCCGCACAGTTGAGCGCGACAAAGGGAGCCGCAGCACGGGGGCTTTCGTCATGCAGTGCGCGAGCCACCAGCTCCTTGCCAGTGCCCGATTCACCAGTGATCAAGACACTGCTATCCGAGGGCGCAATGCGGCGGATCAGCTCAAATAACCCCAGCATCGCCGGACTGCGCCCGCGCATCCTGTGAAAATCGGTTGCCCCGAGCAGAGCGCGGTAACGGGTGACTTCGGCTTGGAGTTGCCGCGTTTCCAGCACCCGAGCGACAGTTAGGCGCAGATGCTCAAGATCAACGGGTTTGGTTAAAAAATCATCAGCTCCTGCTTTCAGCGCGGCAACCGCTTGATCAATGGTGCCAAAGCCAGTCACCATGATAAACCCAGGCTGGGGTCTTAGGGTGCGGGTGATTTCTAACACCGCCAGGCCGTCGGCATCGGGCAGCCGCAGATCGCAAAGCACCAGTGCAAATGAGGTATTGGCAAGCGCGTCACGCGCCGCGTTCACATCGCCAACGCCCGTCAGTGCATAGCCAGCATCGACAAGCTCATCAATGAGTAACTGGCGATAGCTCGGGTCATCTTCGACAATAAGAATGCTCATGCTCATGCTCATGCTCATGCTCATGGTCATTGTTGAATCGTTGACGCGGGCAGCTCAATCCGCAAGCTGGCTCCAGCTTGGACAGTGGACTCCACAGTTAGTGTGCCGTTGTGTTCGGCAATGGCAGTCCGCGCTACCGCCAGCCCCAATCCGGTGCCCTGTCCAACGGGTTTGGTGGTAAAAAATGGCTCAAACAAACGCTCTTCAGCCGCCTTGGCAATCCCAGGGCCATCATCGCTGACCCAGAGCTGAAGCCAATCGGCACTCAGTGCTGCAGTGATGGTGACGCGGCTGTTAGCCGCGTGCATGGCATTATCGAGCAGATTGCCCAGCGCCTGCTCTAGTCGCAATGGATCAACCACAAGCTGCATCGCGGCAAATTGCGGCGCGATGTCCATCTCAATGATCGGGGGCGCGGGGCTGCTGGCCTCAATAGCGCGGGCAACAACGCCCTGAATCAAGGCTCCAAGCCCCACCCGCCGTCGCTGCAATGGACCACGACGGGCAAAGTCAAGCAATTCGCGGACAATGCGCTCGATGCGCTCAAGCTCCTTGAGCAGTTGACTTAACTCATCACGCGCTGGATCGGCGGGGGCGAGGGTGCGCAAGGCCCGTTGCGCCCGCCCTGCAACACAGCCTAGCGGGGTGCCTAGCTCATGCGCCAGCCCCGCTGCCAGTCGCCCGACCGCAGCGAGTTTTTCCGATTGCCGTAGCTCGCGCTCCAAACAGGCCTCGCGCTCGCGCTGGGTGCGCAGATGCTGTTCTGAGTTTTCCCAACGCTCGACCATGGCATTGATGCCATCGCCAAGCTGTCGCAGCTCAATCGGCCCGCGTTCTGGCACCCGAAGCCCCATCTGACCGGTGCCAATCGAGGCCATTGCAGCGATCAGTGTGCGCACATGGCGACCAATGGCACGATGATGCCCCACCAGCACGATGGTGACAAACAATGCGGCCAACGCCAAGAGCGTGATCCCGCCTTTCCAGTGCAGCCTGGCAAGATAAGCCTGAAATTGTCTAAGATCACGGGTCACTTGCAGCAGCCCGACCAGACCGCCCGCAGGATCAGACAGCGGCAGATAAAATGAAAACACCTCACGACCGCGATGTTGATCAACGCTGCCCTGGGTGCCCTCGGCAGTGAGGGCGCGGGCATCGCGCCGCCGCTCAAGCAGCGGATCATGGGGGCCGCTGGTGGCGACCTGCTCACCGGCACTGTTATACACATAAGCCCCATAGACCTGATCAATCTGGAACACCGAATCGAGGGCTTCCTGCACAGCGGCAACATCATCGCGCACCATGGCGGCGGCAATCGGCAGCCGGATTGAACGAGCAATCAGCTCAATATCCTCTCGTGAGCGGCGGTGAATCTGCTGCTCAAGTTCATGCAGCCCAAGCAGTCCCAGTGCCACTAACAGCCCCAGCAGCGGCAGCAGGACAAAGATCAGAACCGCGGTTCTAATTGATTGGATGGGGTGCATGGCTCAAGGACGCGATTCAAACAACGGGCGGCTTGCTGGACCAAAAGCCTGTGCTGATGAGTTGCCGCCCTGTCTTGCCAGTGGATTGTCGCGCAACAGTGGCTGCGGCAACTGCAAGGACAGTGTTGATCGATCCACTCGTTGCGGTGCAGACATCCCGCGTGCCATGGCGGGACTGAGGGTGATGCCTGTGACTTTTCGTGCCTGTGGCGAAAAGGGTGCAATGTTTTTGCGCCGCAGATAATCGGTCAACACCAGATAGGTGTAGCGTTGGGTTTCAGCAAAGGGCACCGAACCCTGATGGCGTTCGAGCGCGCCTTCACCAGCGTTGTAAGCCATGACTGCTTGCCCGAGCGGATAGCGCGCCAGCAGCCGTTTGAGGTGACGAATCCCAACGCGCACATTGGTTTGTGGATCAAATAACGCGTCTTTAGAAGTGATGCCATAATCAGCAGCGGTTGCCGGCATCACCTGCATCAAGCCAATCGCACCTGCTGATGAAATTGCCGCTGGGTCATAAGCTGATTCAGCGCGTACAATTGCATGTACCAAGTCACTGTCAACAGCGTAAGATTGAGCAAGCCGATCAATCAGCGCCCGCAATTCAGCGCGACTGGTCGGTGCACTGTTGGCAACAGTTGTGGTAAATAGCAACAAGATGCCCATCAGATAGATCAGCAACATGCGCGGCATGAACAACCCCCTGTGCGGTATAGCGAATTATGAGTCAGGTTATCAGCAACGGCACCATCGCGGACATCGCGCACCGCACCTGTATTTTTTATGATGGTTACTGGATTAAATATTATCAGCCGCCAGAGGAAACCCTGGAAGCGAAAAAAGCCCTGATTGAGTTGCTGACGCGAAGGCTGTTCAATCATGTTGAACATGGGATCAACATTCCAGGGGTTCGTCTCTCCGAGGCACGGGCGGCTTACGAACAAGAGATTGATCCTGAGCGCAAGCGGGTCAATGGCGCCATGCTCGCCGGGGCGTTATTTAATCGCGCCACCGCTATTTTTACCAAACTGGTGGAGCTGCAGGCCGATGGCGTGGAGATCGAGCCAGGGGATGCACTGATGCGCGAATGTGGCGAATATCTGCTTGAGGCACTGGATTTAGGTCAGATGGTGCGCCATCGCGGGGGGGATGAGGGAATTGATGAGCTATGGGGTGAGCCGTTTAAGGTTTTTAGCCAATCAGTTGCCGATTTTTATCAAAGCCGCTATATCAAAATCGCCCAGACCATGCGCGATGTTGATCGCATCACCAATGCCTTGGTTACCACCTTTGAGGGCAGCACCCAGATTCCCAATATCCGCCCTTTGATCATGGATTTTGCCAAGGCTGCCAAAGACAAGGCGGAGATTTTGCGCACCGATCCAGCGATTTTTAGCGTGTGGCCGTCTTTTGTGGTCACCCGCGACCGGCTGCAAAACATCCAGCCCAAGCTCTCCACCGCGCCTACGCTGCGTGAGATTCACGAAGCCCAAGAAGGCAACCGCATTCTCACCGCAGGCACCTCGTTGATTACCAATATTGTCCGCGCCCGAGTGCCGATGCCCAAAAGCACCCGCGAGGTGCTAGGGCGTTGTGATCGTTTTCGGCGTGAATTTCTCGATCATCGCACCGAAAATGCCAAAGCCTCGCCCTAAGCTCAGGCCCGCAGCCGCAAGGGTGCAAATGCCTGGCCATCGCCAGAGAAATAGCGCGAAAAGCCTTCATAGTATTGCAAACGCATCACCTGAATCATCACGATGCCGCCTTCGAGCACCAAGATAAAGAGGTTGCCAAAAATCAGCGTGAGCAGGGTGCCGAAACTGCCAAGCATCTCAGCGAGGGTGAAGATCGCCAGCGCCAGCGCGGCATGGTTCATACTAAACGCCGACACTCGCAAAAAGGACAGCGTATTGGAAAGATAGACGATCACCGTATCCAGGGTTTCGATAAAAACCACCAACAGCTTCTCGCCCGTGGGACCGCTGAGATGTCGCCACTGATAACCCGCCAAGGTGAGCAGTGAGCCAATTACGATGAGTGCCGGCCACAAGCCAAATGCCCCATGTTGCGCCAGTCCGAAACCGCCCGCTATAAAACCCAGATAAAACAATAGATTGACTGCGCCATGCGGAGCGAGCAGCGCGGCCTGTCGCTGACCGCTGATCCAGCGGTTATAAATCCCCAGCCCGCAAGCGACAACAATAAACAAAATCCCCCACAACAGCGCCACCTTGAGCATCAGGATCGGATCATGCAGCGGTGCCATCCACAACGCTGGCAGCCAATCTTCGACCCCGAAAATGCTGCCAAAAATCAGCCCAAACAGCAGCGACGAGCCACCAGCGGCGATACCAAAATAAGCAAAACTTTGCAGCCGATGACGCGCCAGCCACGAAGCCAGCGCAATCACCGCACCATGGCCCACATCGCCGAACATCATCCCAAACATCAGCAAAAAAGTCAACGCAAACAATGGCGTGGGATCAATCTCGCCATAGTGTGGGATGCCATATTGTTGTACCAAGGTGGCGAAGGGACGCAACAGTGGATTGGTGGTAACCACCGTTGGCACCAGTGACCGCTCCTCTGGCGTTGGATCGCGCACCTCCAGCGCAAAGGGAAAGTGCAGCGAGTGATGCAACTGTTGTTCGAGTGCTGCCACAGCTTGCGCTGGTGCCCAGCCAGAAAAGACCGCCAGCGAGCCAGTGCCGCGAATGGTGGGGTTAAGCATGACCAATGGCTCGGCTAACAGCAGGGTGCGCCGTGCCTCCAACAGTGCGGCGGCGTGGGTTTGATTCCAGGCAGCGATTGCCGCAACACAGTCGGCGCGCTCACGATCAAGCAGTTGTCGGCGGCGGATAAAATCTTGTTTAAGCTCGGCTGGACTTTGCTGCGCCAAGCTATGCGGAATCTCCAACGCCTGAAAACCAGCGGAACTGAGCACCGATTGTAGCTGTTGTTCCTTCTCGCCCGTAGGCCCCACGATGATGACATGGGCTGTGGTGTCACGCTGTAGATAGGTAAACAGCAGATGATCGGCAAGCGCGACCGCGCCTTGCAAACGGTTGACATTCTCACGCGGCACCAGCCCGATATAAAAATCCAAAAACCGCGTCTTGTTGCGCAAAGCGCCGAGATCAAGATTAAGGTTGGCAAAATTCTCCAGCGCCAATTCCTGTTCGTGGATGGTGCGCTCATCCTCATCCAAACGGCGCTGGATTTCCTCAAACCGCGAGACCTCTTCCCAGCGGGTGCCGAGTTGATCGTTGACCCTGACCAGCATCTCGGGGGCAATCACCTGCACCTGATCGAGCGCGGGCAGCGGATCAATCGGCACCACGCGGGCAATTTTTTCCAGCCGCGCCCGTGCCTGTTGATAAATTTCTTGATAATCGCGCCCGGGCTGTTGGCCCAATTGCTGTTGTTGCGGCGGGCGGGGGTCGGGATGAAATTGCTCAGTTTCAGCCAAGGTCAGCGAGGCCTGCGGCAGATCATCGGCCATGAGCATCAGCCGCAGATGCTTCATCGGCAAGGCGCGCAGCCGTGGCCCACGGGCATCGTAGCGATCACCAAACAGCGCGAGCAGCCGCTTGATCCGCTGCTGCAAGCCTGTCCATGCTGGCATCAGGGCATCTCGTGCCGCTGCAATTTTTGACAAGGGCTTCATTAAAATTTGCTCCAGCTAATGGATGGTGACCGCCTCGGGCGCGGCCTGATCGAGTGCTGCGCTCACCAGTTCCACTGGCAGCCCCAACAGTTGCCCCTGGATCAGCGTCAACAGCGTCGCCAAATCCATCTCACGCAGTATCAGATATGCCAGCGCCCGCGCCACACCCGAAGCACTTTGGCTGAGAATCTGCCGCGCCTCGGTGACGAGATGGCGCCCAGCGCGGCGCTGCACCTCGATGATCGAGTCGGCATCGGCCATGAGCTGACCAAGCGGCGGCGGCAAGACCTCCAGCACCTGGGGCAGGCTGTCAAGATTCACCAATGCCAACAGTCGCTCGCGATGCAGCAGCCGTGGCGAAGGGATGAGATGATAAAAAGTTTCACTTGGTGAAAACTGATAGGTCAAGCGAAAGCGCAACAGCCAGAGCAAATTCACCCGATCCAGCACCGCGCCAAACAACTGGCGCAGCGGCTGCAAACTTGCTCCCTGAAACTGCATGATCTGGCGCATCAATTCGGCGTAATAACGCTGATCGATGGTCGCCTCCAGCGCGAATGGCTCGCGTTTTTGTTCGTAGACTTCTCGTGCCTGTCGAGCGATCAGGCTAAACGGCCCTTGCTCTAGCTCGCGAAGCAATTCGAGCACATTTTCAGTACGAAACAGTGCCTGGTTGGAGAGCCGCAGGCGCGGCGGCAGGTCGTAGAGATGGTCACGAATCGCGCTTGGCTCTAAATGATGCAGCTTGCCGCGAATTAAGGCTTTGAGATTAAATAATGCAAATTTGCGCGCCCAACTGAGCACCAGCGCAGTTTCGACCGCATTCATCGGACGAATTAGAACATTGACCTCCGCAAGCAGACTTTGGATCAATGCCTGCTCGACCGCCCGACTTTTGGCATGGGTCGGCAACTGGGCATCAAGCACCTCACCGAGACCAAAGCGGTCACTGAGTTCACTCAGCTCCTGTGTTGCTAACCCAGACACGCGATCTGCGGCAAGCAAGCGCGTCGCCATGATCGAGACGCGGGTATTAAGGTAGGCGTGCGCGGCAGCGCTCATTTAAACAATCTCCGAACACGATAGGCTAAAGACCAGGGTCGATCAACAACGCAAAAGCGGAATCCAACGCTTGGTTAGCGTGCTGATCTGCCAGCTTACCAAGCTCGACCTGGCGTTCATCATAGCGGCGGCGCAACTCGGCAATGGTTTGTTCAGCGCGCTCCTCGGCTTTGTGGATGTAGCCGCGATGCAGATCAGGAATACGAGAACGCAAACGCTCATCTTGGCTACGCGCCTCACGCATCGCCTCTTGAATGGTGCGCTCCTGATCCTGTTCTGCCTTCTGAGCAAGCTGCTCGGCTCGCAACTCAGCATCAAGCAGGCGTTTAAGAATATCATCCATTTGTTAAACTCGCTGGCTGGGGATCAAACATTGCGCGTTATCATAACCTACCTTTGATGCCTCCTCCGGCTGAAGCCGGCGGATTCCCCGGCTCGCCTTTGGACTTCGTCTACTGAGATTGGCACCCCAATCCGGCACTGAGTATGTTGATCGCGGCGTTCGTGTCGCGATCATGTTCTGCTCCACAGCTTGAGCAAACCCAGTGCCTTACTTCTAACCCGCTCACCCCTTTCGGGGAGCTGTCGGGAATAGCCCCACAGCTTGAACAGGTTCGAGTGCTGTACGCTTCGTTGACTTCGATAAACACCGCTGACTGCCTAATGGCCTTATACTTCAGTTGCGTCTTGAGCTGATGCCAACCCGCGTCCAAGACGGACTTCGCCATCTTGGTCTTTGCAAGCTTGGAACTGCTCACATCACCGACAACGATCACGGCATGCTTGCGCGTGATTTTATCTGAGAACTTATGCAGCGCGTCATTGCGCCTATTCTTCACCTTCGCGTGAATATTCCGAACTTGCTTCTTGTTTCGCGCCCGCTGTGCCTTCGCGAGGTCTTTTTGCGCGTTACGATAGAACTGCGTAGCAGGCAACTTGGTGCCGTCTGAGCAGGTGGCGTAGTCCTTTAGGCCCAGGTCAATACCAACGGCGGAAGTGCTGCCATTTGATGGTTCAACGGGAACTTCGACCACGACGTTGAAGTACCAGCGTCCACGTGCGTCTTCGGAGAACGACCCGGAGCGAAACTGGTACTCGCTCAACCCGTAGCTGTCCCAGACCTTGAAGAAGTGTCCGTTGTAGCGGACTTGCCCGTTCTTCCAAACAGCCGATCCGACTTTGAAGGGCACCCAGCCCAATGCACGCTTCGGCCCACTGGAGCATCGCCAGCGCAACTTGTTCTTTTTGAACTGCTTACGCTTCTTGCCGTGCTCGGCGATGACTTCTTGCCTGGTGTGGGAGTGCAGCGATGGTGTGCGCTCTTTCACGCCGGGGATTACCGTCTTCTGGAGATCAAACGCAGACGTACCAAAATTCATCCAACCCACGCCAGGAACTGGCACCCAGGACAAGTCCGCCGCTTCAGCGTTCGCTGCATTCCAAACCTGGTTCACTTCAAACGCCATCTGCCGCAGCAACGGCGCGTGCTTGTCGCGAACCCGGACTGAAAGTGTTTTGCTCTGCATCTCCATAACGCTTATTATGCCTGCACTTTT
>SKYD01000089.1 GCA_007128075.1 Thiorhodovibrio sp. | reverse complement strand
GTGTCTCAGTACGAACAAAGCCAGTCATATCTTTGGCGATACAGATAATATCGGTAATTGCGCCTTCGGCGTTAGTCAACGCAGTGCGGGCAAACAAAATCGGCACCCGACGACCATCTTGGGCGATGAAACGAGCATCAATACTCGCCAGGGCACCGATGCGAATCAACGCCTCAAGCCAGGTGCCCATAAATGCCCCCGCCTCGGCATCGCCCTCTTCCTCAAACACATCACCAATCGCCAGCCCGATCAGCTCCTGTGGCGTGTAATCAAGCATGCGGCAGGCTGCTGGATTGGCAAATTTAATCTCACCTTTGGGGGTGAGCACCAAGAGTGCCTCGCCCATGTGATTAATGATCCGCTCCAGATATTGGCGGGCATGTTCAAGCTCGGCGGTGCGCTCGGCAACTTTTTGTTCTAATTCACGATTGAGGGCGCGTTCTTTGGCAATCAGCCGAAAATAGGTGCTAATTTTATTGATCAGCAAATGGTCATCAATGGGTTTGAGCAAATAATCCACTGCCCCAATCGCAAACCCGCGCTGCTGAAATTCCTCGGACTTAAATGCCGCCGTCAGAAAAATGATCGGAATATCGCGGATGCGCTTGCGTGATTTGAGCAGCGAAGCGGTCTGAAAGCCGTCCATCTCTGGCATCTGCACATCGAGAATAATCAGATCAATATCCGGCTGCTGTAGCGTGATGTCGATGGCCTCGCGTCCACAACAGGCCTCCAGCACCACCGCTTGCAGATGCTTTTCAATCAGCGTTTTTAAGGTATAGAGATTATGGTGATGATCATCAACGATCAGTACCTTATAGTCCGCAGGCGCGCTTGTGGTCATCAAGGGTTCCTTCGATCAAGGCAGCAGCGGACAAATCGCCGCCCGCAGTGCTTCAGAGTTGACAGGCTTAGGCAGCCAGGCGGTGGCCACTGCTTGCAGCGCGGGATCAAAGTGTGTTTGATCAGGCGCACCGAGCACAATGATCGGCAACGCAGCAAATTCCACATGCTCACGGATGCGGGCAATGCTGCTCAGGGTCTGGTGGTGTTGAGAATCAGCAGCCAGCAGCAACAGCGCGCAATCGCGATCCTCGGTCAGCGTCTCCAGTGCTTCATCAATATCGGCGGCTGTTTGCACCCGAATTCCCATCTCTTCTAAACACTCGGTCAGTTGCACCAAACTAGGCACATCGCGCTCCACCACCAGCCCCCAATGCGTGCTTTTAATCGCAGCCTCAGCAGAGTGCTGTGTGCGGGCAGAGCGCGTGCTGAGCTTAGGCGCAGGCTCAGTGATCGTCAACGCCTCAATAATTTCAACATCGGTCAGTGCAGTCGGATCTAACGCCAGCGGCAGATGCAAAGTAAAACAAGACCCCACCCCCTGGGCACTCGTCACGCGAATCATACCACCCATCAGCTCGGCTAGTTGCTTTGAGATCGACAACCCCAGCCCGGTGCCACCATAGCGCCGCCGGGTCGAGCCGTCAGCCTGTTGAAATGCCTCAAAAATAATCTCCTCCTTGCCGGCGGGGATGCCGATGCCGGTATCCTCCACCGCAATCACCAGCGGATGCTCGGTATCGGGGCGCGGCGCCTCAAGGCGGACCCGCACCTGCCCCTGGTGGGTGAATTTTGCGGCATTGGAAAGAAAGTTTTTAATGATTTGGCGCAATTTGTGGCGATCATTGTAAATGCGCTCCGGGGCATGCTCAACACAGTCGAGCTGGAGCGTCAGCCCCTTGGCGGTGAACATCGGCGCGGTGAGACTGATTAGCTCTTCAAGCAACGGCCGGAGCGCGATCCATTCTAAGCTCACCGTGACCTGCCCTGCCTCGATGCGCGAGATATCGAGAATGTTGTCGATCATGGTGCGCAGATCGCTACCAGCCTCATGAATCACCTCGGCCTGGCGGCGGTTTTCGGCATCCAGCCCCGAACTGGCATCGGCAAGCATTTTTGATAGTAGCAAAATTGCATTGAGCGGGGTGCGCAGCTCGTGGCTGACATTGGCGAGAAATTCGGATTTATAGCGGTTGGATTGTTCGAGTTGGCGGGTATGCTCGCGTTCATTTGCCAGATGTTCGCTGTGACTGCGCGCCAATTCGCTCAGTTGCACACCTAGCTCGCCGACCTCACGCGGACCGGCCCAGCGAAACGCCAGCGGTCTGCCCTCGCGCAGAATCTGGCGGATGCCCTCGATCAGCTCGCGGCTGAAACGCTCGGCACGATTGGCGAGTAGATGCGCCATTGCCATCACCAACAGCACCAAGATGGCGACAATCGACAGCACCCGCACCATCAGCGTGTTACGAAAATCGGCCAGCGGTGAAGAGTCCACCGGACGACCAACCCACAACGGCTCGGCCTGTTCAGTGACAAACATCGGCACCCACAGATAAGGCTCGCCAAGCGTGGATTTAGACAACGCCAGCTTGCCCTCGGCAAACAGTGACTCCAGCCCAGGAAAGTCACGAAATGCCCCACCTGTCGCTTGGATTGGCTCACCTGGCCGCAGATAGCTCCCGGTGTGAGTTACCCAGCGAGTATCGCGGTAATACTGCGCCAGACCGCCGACATCAACCGTCATCAACAGCAGTCCAGCACTTCTTGTGTGTCCTGCGCCAGCCAAAGGGCTTGCCAGTTGCAAGGTTAACAACTGGGTTTGGTCCTGCTCGGCAGCATAGGCATTGACCCGGATCCGGCTTACCAGCACCTCGCCGGGATTGAGCTGGGCAGCGGCGGCTAAAAACCCCTGATTCGACGGCAGCGGCGGGGCAGCCGTGGTCTCCCAACTGTGATTCTCAGCATGGCGCTGGAGCCAAAAGCGGTCTTGACCCCGCGCATCCTGAAACACTATTTGAATAATGTCATGCTGATCGGTGAGCATCTGATTGATCCAGCCGGTATAGCGCTGGCGCATCAGCTTGATGTCCTGCTCGGAGCCAGCCAGCCCAAGAATCATGCTCGGATCTGGCAATTTTGCCAGCAGCCGAATGATCTCATCACGGCTGGCAAGATGCTGATCGAGATCACGAAAATCAGCCCGTAGATTTTGTAGATAGGCTTTTTGGTAAAACAGCGCGGTGCGCTCCAGCACCAAGGGCAGATTGATCACCACCGCTGCGATCAGCGGCAACAGCCCAAATAGCAACAGCAACAGCAAAATATAAACGCGAAGTTTCATTTAGTGTCAATCAAGCTATTTGGTATTCATTCTTCCAGAATCCGCTCCATCCGCTCAAGGGTGATGTCCACTCCCGTGGCTTCGTCTAATGTTGGTGGAACCCCGCCCGCGCCGCGTTCGATCAAGGTGCTGGGGCGACCGCTGACAAAAGCATCGCAGGCATCGCCGAGCATATCCTCGGGGTTGTCCATTGGTGCCGCCGGCTGGGTTGCAATTGCCCCGAAGTCAAGTTCAGGAGCCAGAAGACTGATTGTCCCTTGCTCGCCACCCGGGGCAGCCGCCTGGATGATGTTGCGTCCGCTGCTAGTGATCGCGGCGTTGCTTCTTAAGCCAAGACTCGATGAGGTCAGGATCATAGTGCTTGAGCACCTCATCAGAATCCAGCCCTTGCAAGCGGGTTTCAGGATCATAGCGTTTGAGCACTTCTTCGGGATCTAACCCGCGCAGCCGCTCGTCTGGAGTCAGGTGGGCGAGCATCATCTCTTTGGTTTCGTGTAAGAATTCTTCCATTGTGTAAGCCATGTCGGGTGCCTCGTTGAGGTAGGTTAGATACAGGCGTTCCAATAATGCCCAGTGTCCAGAAGGTGCATGATGCTGGGCGCGATAATGTTCCATGCCTTGGCGGATGCGATCACGGGCGCTGGCGAACAGTGCCCAGTGTGCATTGTGTGGTTTGGGGGCAATGGCGTTGAGGACAATAATGCGCACGATGTGGCTGCCCCAACGCAGATCGTAGATGCCCGATTGATCGGCGACTGGTTGCAACGGGTAATGTTTGGCGAGTGCTTGGGGCTGGCGAG
>SKYD01000133.1 GCA_007128075.1 Thiorhodovibrio sp. | reverse complement strand
TGCCAGGCATTCAGTACTGCGGGGAAACGACAAGGTTTGAGCGATGAGCGAGGTAATGTATTCCTAAAATATCTCGATCTGGCTTTGGAGCTTAAACCAAAGTACCTAGTCATCGAAAATGTTCGGGGATTACTTTCATGTCCAATGGAGCACCGCCCCCATCATTTACGGGGGAAAGGGTTCCCTGATTTAGCAGAAGATGAACTAAAAGGCGGGGCTTTGAACTTCATACTCAGAAAACTAGACAAATCCGGTTATGGTTACTCGTTCAATTTGTATAATTCTGCCAACTTTGGAACCCCTCAAGTAAGAGAGCGGGTCATCATTATCTGTTCACGAGATGGTAAAAAACCTCCTTACCTTGTCCCAACTCACTCTCAGGATGGAGCTTTTGATCTTCCAAAATGGAAAACATTAAGATCCTGTTTGGGCAACATTAATCAGCATCATCACCTCAACTTTCCTGAGAAGCGATTGAAATACTATCGCTTGTTAAAACCCGGCCAAAACTGGAGAAATCTTCCAGAAGACTTGCAGAAAGAGGCTTTGGGGAAATCATTTTACGCAGGGGGTGGCAAAACTGGATTTTTACGACGATTAGACTGGAAAAAACCATCGCCGACATTGGTTACGCACCCAGCGATGCCTGCAACTGACTTAGCACACCCGGAAGAAGATAGACCATTATCCATTGAGGAATATAAGCGTATACAGGAGTTCCCCGATAGTTGGCAATTAGCAGGCCCGCTTATTCAGCAATACAAGCAGGTTGGGAACGCAGTACCACTGAGTTTAGGAGTAGCCGTAGGCAATCTGGTAATGAACCTTTTGTCTGGTAAAAAAGTGGTAAATTTAAGCGATTTCAATTATTCCCGATACAAAAATACATCTTACGAAGAGTGGATCTGCGAATTCCGCCAACAAATTGCGAAGCATAATGACTCATGTTTTCAGCAAGAATTGATTCTGGACTGAAAGCCAAGAATCAATTCTCTTATTTCCACGGATTTTCTGCCTCTACAGCTAAACAACTTGGGTTGCTTTTTATTGTGCTTTTCACAAATGAAACAAACCCTGCTTCGCTTAAAGAATTAGTGCCGCAAATTGCGTTTAATGACTCCCACATATATTCAATTTTATCCGCCTTAATGCGGAACCATTTCTCAATTTCAGTGCCTGTCCTGACAGCACTACTGGAGCTGTTCTCTGAATTGCTCCGATTCTTTATTTGAAGAAGTCGTCCATCTTCGTGAACGAAGTCCACTGACCTCACCGTCTCACCCCAAGCACAGTGCCAGTCAAATTCAATAAGGTTGTCTGCCAAATACTCTTCAAGAATCAAACCGAGAATATTCTCAGCAGACATTCCCAAGCGATGCGCGTATGTGATTTTATTCAAATCACTTTCTGTTAAAGTAGCAAGTCTAGCCCCAATTATCTCTTCAATGATGGGGTCAGCGATAGTGCCGGGGAGGTTAGATTTACGGACACTGGCTCTTCCCTCAAGTCCGCTCTGATATTTCAGTATCCATTTCCAGATAAGCGATTTTTCGTCATCATGTTTCCCTCCAATATTACCAGGCGCTCTTTCCGGATCAGATGCAACTGCATTGAAAACTGCCGATATACCAACGCCCCAGTCAATACCCTCCTGTTCTGCTATTAATTTTGCGGATATTATGGCTTTGTCTTTCCCGAGGTTTTGAATTGCTTTCGTTAATTTCAAAATTTACTCCAAACCGCGCATTTGAAGCTGACTGATAAGCTGTTCGAGTTTAGTCTGGCGATCTTGGGGGTGTTCCATCGTCGCATAAAAGTGCAATGTCCCCTGTGCCTGATCGAGCTTAAAGTGCTTGGGGTGTTGTTGAACAATTGCACGAGACGCATGGGATCAATGTTGGGTTGTTCGCCGAACATATAGCCATTCACTCTGTTTTCCAGACATTCAATCGTCGTAGCGTGTCGGCTATAGCACAGACTCAAGCACCAAGCAATCGCCGAACGAAAGCGCACTTTTAAAAATCTGGCCCACCTTGCCAAAGCTGGCACACTATAATGATCTGGCGTGCCAGATGGCACCCCAACTTTACGAGGATTCCAACCCCCCATGAGCGACACTGTGAAATATCTGCTCGATGAAGAGCATTTGCCTAAATTTTGGTACAACATCAATGCTGATTTGCCACAGCCAATGGCACCGGTGTTACATCCGGGCACCCAGCAGCCGATCACGCCGGATGACCTTGCGCCGCTGTTTCCGCGAGCGGTGATCGAGCAAGAGATGAGTACCGAGCGCGAGATTGAGATTCCTGAGCCAGTGCGCGAGGTCTATCGCCAATGGCGACCAGCTCCGCTGTTTCGGGCGCGGCGGCTAGAGAAGGCGCTGCAAACGCCGGCGCGGATTTATTACAAGTATGAAGGGGTCAGCCCTGCTGGTAGCCACAAGCCCAACACCGCGATTGCCCAGGCGTTTTATAACCAGCAGGAAGGCGTGAAGCGCATCACCACCGAGACTGGTGCCGGTCAATGGGGCTCGTCGCTGGCGCTGGCGGGGTCGCTGTTTGGGCTGGAAATTGTCGTCTATATGGTGAAGGTGAGCTTTAACCACAAGCCCTATCGCCGCGCCTTTATGGAAACCTTTGGCGCACAGTGTATCGCCAGCCCCAGCGACACCACCGCCTCGGGGCGGGCAATTTTGGCGAAAAACCCCGACAGCACTGGCAGTCTGGGCATGGCGATCAGCGAGGCAGTCGAGCTGGCAGTGCAGCGCGATGATACCCGCTATGCGCTGGGCAGTGTGCTCAACCATGTGCTGCTGCATCAAACCGTGACCGGGCTAGAGGCACTGGAACAGATGGCGATGGCGGATGATTATCCCGACATGGTGATTGGCTGCACTGGTGGCGGCAGTAACTTTGCTGGCATCGCGTTTCCGTTTCTCCATGAGAATCTGCGCCAGGGACTGAACACCGAATTAATCGCCGTTGAGCCATCTGCCTGCCCGACGCTGACCAAGGGGGCATTTGCCTATGATTTTGGTGACACCGCCCAGCTCACTCCGTTGGTGAAAATGTTCACCTTGGGGGCGAGCTTTGTTCCACCAGGCTTTCACGCTGGCGGGCTGCGCTATCACGGCATGGCACCGCAGATCAGCCATTTAGCCCATCTGGGACTGATCAAACCGCGTTCCTATAATCAACTGGAATGCTTTGCTGCTGGGGTGCAATTTGCCAAGGCGGAGGGCATTGTGCCAGCGCCGGAAGCCAATCACGCAGTGCGGGCGGCGATTCACGAGGCTGAGAAATGCCGCGAAGCCGGAGAATCCAAGGCGATCTTATTTAATCTGTGTGGACATGGTCATTTTGATATGCAAGCCTACACAGATTACAGTGCCGGTAAGTTGCAAGATTTGACCTATGACGAATCCGAACTGGCAATGGCGTTGGCAGGGTTGCCCTCGGTGTGTTGATGATGAGCCGCGTGCGCGAGGCGCTGTCACTGCGCCCGGAGCCAACCCTGGGATCACTGGACACGGCTGACTCATCCGCACCAGAACCCGCTGCTGATCCGGTGATTGCGGCAGAAGCCGCGCTGGTGCAGTGGCTACAAGAACACGGCAAGCTGGGGGTTGGCGATCTGGCGCGGGCGCGTAAATTGGCTGAAGACAGCGGCGATCCGCTGCGCAGTTTGCTGGTGCGTCTGGGCTTGATCTCGGATCGTGACATGGCGCAAGCCTTGTGCGCAGTGTTAGGGCTGGATTTGGTCACCCCCGAGGAGTACCCCGAACAGCCGATTGCCGAAGAGCTGTGCAGTCTGCGCTTTCTCAAAGATGCTCGCGCTGTGCCAGTGGCAGACCACGCGCAGGGGCTGGAGGTGGCGTTTGCGGATCCGCTCGATGACTTTCCGCGCCAGGCACTAGCCCTTGCCAGTGGGCGAGCGGTGCGAGCGCGGGTGGGGCTGCCCACCGAGATTGAGGCGGCAATTGAGCGGCTCTATGAACAGC
>SKYD01000261.1 GCA_007128075.1 Thiorhodovibrio sp. | reverse complement strand
CGGGCGAGATCACGCAAATCGCCGCCTCCAGCGTGCAGGTGTCGGAACAGGCCGGCACCCTGTTGCGCGAACTGGTGCCGCGCATTCAGGAAACCGCCGAGCTAATCCGTGAAATTGCAGCGAATAGCCACACCCAAAATCAGGATATCGATCAGATCAATCGCTCCATCCATGATCTGGAACGCATCATCCAGCAAAATGCCAGCGCCGCCGAGGAAATGTCCGCGACCGCAGACAATCTCTCTTCCGAATCAGCGCAGTTGTTGCGCTCGACCGGCTTTTTTAAGGTGAAGTTGGGGTAGTTATCCGCAAATCCGGCGCATCTATCTGGATCGCTACCAGAGCCTGCCCAGCGATGCGCCACTGAGCTTACAATGACTGCAATTAATTGTTGTGGATGGAATCGAAGCCACCATTGAACAGGTCAAACAGTTCCATCAAGCCCATCAGCCGTTGGCAGTAAACGATCTGGATCTACTTGAAACCATTGTGAGTTATAAACTCCCGCAACTGACAGCCGAGGACATCAAAGCCATGTTAAATCTTGCCGATGCTGATCTTAAACAAAGCCGGTTTTATCAAGATATTGCGCGGATTGAGGGGGAGAAAGGTGAACAACGCGGCGAACAACGCGGTAAGCGGTTGGGCGAACGGATAGGTGAACAAATCGGCAAGGCAAACATGTTGCTTGATTTGATCAACTTCAAATTTGGCAAACCATCACAAGCCGTGGTCAAGCGTGTCAAAAACGCTGAGGTTGAACAATTGGATGTGTGGAGTCGGCGGATTTTAACCGCCAATTCGGTGGCGGAGTTGTTCGCGTAGGGGCGGTTCATAACCCATGTAGAGTTCCGAGTCTTAGTTATTGGCAGGGCGTTTGGTCGCTTTAGTCATGCCGATATTAATTAACTTTTGGTAACTTTCGTGGGTAAATTAGGCACTATGCGAAAGCTCTAAACTTTGGAATCTGAGCTAAGGGCTGGCAGTAGCGGTTGCGAGCCGACCCGATGAGTATAAATGAGTTGTTCTGTAGATAGACGATTTTTGTCAGATCTTGTTGCCACAGTGGTACTGCATCGATTTTGTCAGCGCCCAACAGCTTTGGGCCGATCCAAACATCGTGGAGGTTCAAGCTCGATGACAACCCCCACACACGATTGATCGCTTCGAGCATGATGTCGTTAAAGCCTGAACTAAGCTGACGCTCAGCTCATTGTGTTCATATTTGTATGTTTTGAAAATAAAAACCTTTACACGAACACTTATCATCGCCATTGGTCTTGCACTGAGCGGTGACTAATGCGATATTAGGCACTTGCTTGTCACCTATCCAAAGTGTCTTGCACCCTTTATACTTTGTTTCCGTTTATCACTTCAGTGAGGTTTTTGATGAATACAATTGAGCTTAATGATGCGATTGGTGCGCGTCTGCGCGCCGCCCGCAAAGCCCAGAGCCTTAGTCTTGCCCAGTTGTCTGAGCGCACTGGCAATACGCTGTCAAAATCGCGGATTAGCAACTATGAGCAGGGCATCCGACGGATGGGAATCGAGCAGGCGATCACGCTGTCTGAGGCATTGGGCACGGTTTCTCCTGTGCATTTATTGTGTCTTGATGACTCCGAACCGGAGCTAACAAACGAAGAACAGCGGTTATTGGGCAATTTCCGTGCTGCTGACCCAACAGGGCGTTTGCGTATTCTGGAAACCTCAGTTGAGGTGACCAGCTAAGTCACTCGCCTCGTCCCGCTGCAATGATTTGATTATTCTAAGGAGCCGCCGATGCAAGCGATGATGATGCGTCAACCTGGACCGCCGGAGGTGTTGCAACAGGTTGAACTTGACCCGCCGACCATCACTCAGCCCAACCAAGTGTTGGTGCGACTGCATGCGGCGGGAGTCAATCCCATCGACACCAAAATTCGGGCGCGGGGGACGCTGTTGCCTGACACGCTGACTGCGGTGTTGGGCTGTGATGGCGCAGGCGTGGTCGAGGCAGTTGGCGAGCAAGTTAGCCATGTGCGTCCTGGCGAGGCGGTGTGGTTTTGTTATGGCGGTCTCGGCGGGCTTGTCGGCAATTATGCGGAATGGATTGTCGTCGATCAAGCCGCTGTGCAGCCACTGCCGGCGGGGCTTGATTGGATCAGCGCGGCCGCCGCACCCTTGGTGCTGATTACCGCTTGGGAGGCATTGCATGATCGGGCGCGGATCGCGCCAGGGCAGCGGGTGCTGATTCATGGCGGCGCAGGTGGCGTTGGCCATGTGGCGATTCAGCTTGCGGTTGCTGCCGGGGCGCGGGTAGCGACCACGGTGAGCAGTGCTGCCAAGGCTGATTTTGTCCATACTTTGGGGGCTGAGTGCGCAATCAATTACCGCGAGGAATCGCTGCCCGAGGCCATTGCCGACTGGAGCGAAGGCCAAGGAGTCGATATCGCGCTCGACACTATCGGCGCTTCGGTGTTGCCAACCACCTTTGCCGCCATGCGCCCTTATGCCGATGTGGTGACATTGCTTGATCCTGGGCCAGAGCTGGAGCTGCGCGAGGCGCGGGTGCGCAATCTGCGCCTGAGTCTGGAGCTGATGTTGACCCCGCAATTGCGCGGACTGCCCGACGCACTGGCGCATCAAGGCCACATCTTGCAGCAATGTGCGGCGCTGATTGAACAACGGAAGCTACAAATCACAGTTGCCGACACTTTTCCGCTTAATCAGGCGGTGGCGGCGCATCGACGGCTGGAGTCAGGCGGGCTGCAAGGCAAGCTGGTTTTAACCATTCCTGAATGAATCAGCGCCCACCTAAAGCATTGTTGCGCCCTGTCGGGCGTGCCATCGCTGATTACACCATGATCCGTGACCAAGATCGCATCTTGGTGGCGGTGTCTGGTGGCAAGGACTCGCTCTCACTGTTGCACATTTTGCAGCATTTACAACGCACCGCGCCCGTGCGCTTTGAGCTTGCGGTGTTGACTATCGACCCTCAGGTTCCAGGCTTCGATCCCCAGCTATTGCAGGCATATTATCGTCAGCTTGAGGTGGCTTGGTTTTATGAATCGCAGCCGCTGTTAGAGCAGGCAACTGAGCACATGAACGGCGATTCATTTTGCGCTTGGTGTGCGCGAATGAAGCGCGGGATCATGTATCGGCTGTGCCGCGAGCATGGCTACAATGTGTTGGCTCTTGGTCAACATCTCGATGATCTGGCTGAGAGTCTTTTGTTGTCGCTGTTTCATGGCGGTCAGTTGCGCACCATGAAAGCCCACTATCTCAATAACGCTGGTGATGTGCGAATCATCCGTCCGCTGGTCTATTGTCGCGAACGCCAAACCCGCGATTATGCGACCCGTGCCGACCTGCCAGTGATTGCCGATAGCTGTCCTGCCTGTTTTCAACAACCCACACGCCGCGAGGCGATGAAAACCCTGCTCGCCCATGAAGAAGCCGCTTATCCGCATCTGTTTGCGAATCTGCTTCATGCCATGCGTCCGCTGCTCACTGAAGGTGAGCAACCTTAGATAATTTGGAGGCTGCCGTGCATTGTGTTATCGACCAAATTACGCTGACCACCCAGCAACCGATTGAGATCATTGATATTAGTACCCAGTTGCGCACCTGCGTTGCTGCCAGCGGCATCGCCAACGGGCTGGTGACACTGATCTCGCACCATACCACTGCCTATATCAATCTCAATGAGCGCGAAGAAAAATTACAGCGCGATATGTTGACTTATCTCAAGCGTCTCGTGCCCAAAGATGGCGATTATCTGCACAATCTCGCGCCAATTGATGGTCGCGACAATGCCCATGCGCATCTACTCGGACTGATGATGAATGCCACCGAAAGCATCCCGATTCAACACCGAGAGCTGTTATTAGGCGAGTGGCAATCAGTGTTTTTTATCGAACTCGACGGCCCTCGCCCTCGCCGCCAGGTCATGCTGCATTTTATGGGGGAGCAAGTTTGATATCAGCAATTCCAAATTTACATCTTGCCACTACTATTTATAGAGCTACCTTATTG
>SKYD01000225.1 GCA_007128075.1 Thiorhodovibrio sp. | reverse complement strand
ATAATCGGCGAATAGGAACTGCTGCTTTTGCACGCAGAAGGTTTTCTTTGCGCTATGAAAAAATAAAACGAGGACTGCGATCATTGGGCATGGTTGCTCTCAGATAGCGGGAATTGCTGCTGAAATGGCGGGATTAAGCGTGAATGACATTCGCCGCTTGCGTGGGGGTTAGGTTAAAATAGCGGTCAACCACGATCCTGCTTCTTAGCCACCATGAACCCCCAAGCTGCAAACACGCTAAAGCAACTTATCCGCCAGCATGGCACAGGACTTGTCAACGAGCCGCGCCGTGTGCGGGCGTTGCTGCTGGATTTCTGCGCACAGCATAAACGCGAGGTGCGGATTCTATCGGCCGTGGCAGAGGAGGGCGTTGCCGCCGTGCTGTTACGCGATGGCGGCAAAATTCCGCTGAGTATTCTGCTGTCACGCTCGATAAAGAAACTGCATGATGAGTTGGGGTTTGATCAGGCGTTGGCGGAATGGGCGATTGCGACTTGGGCGGAGGCGTTGGGCTTTGATATTCCATCGTCCGCAACGCCAAAGCAAGCACCTCCCGCCAACGCCCACATTGCCCCGATCACGCAACAGGGTAGCAACCGTCCCATAATCCCCGCCTCGCGAGCGAGCCAAAACCGCATCTTGCTTACGGCGGATGATTGGGTGTGGCTTGAAGGCGGAGAATTTCTGATGGGCTCGCCCGAGGACGAAGAAGGGCGTTTTGAAGACGAGCGCCAGCATTGGGTACGGGTGGATTCCTTTGGGTTGATGAAGACTGCAGTCACCTGGGGCATGTACAAGCGTTACTGTGCCGCCACCAGCGCAGCCTTACCTGAGCGTCCGAGATTTTCCTATGACGATAATCACCCTGTAGTAAATGTTGACTGGTATAACGCCCTAGCCTACGCTGAATGGTTAAGCCGAGAGAGCGGCTGGCGGTGCCGCTTACCGACCGAGGCCGAATGGGAATACGCCTGCCGAGCAGGCACCGAGACCCGCTACTGGTGGGGAAACGCCATTGGTCGCAACCAAGCCAACTGCAAGGGCTGTGGCAGTCGCTGGGACAACAAGCGCACCGCCCCAGTCAAGAGCTTCCCACCCAATCCTTGGGGGCTGTATGAGATGCACGGCAATGTCGAGGAATGGACTGCCTCAGCTTTTGATGAGAGCTACCAAGGTGGCGAAAGCCAATTAGTCAGCAAGTGTCATGCAGGCTCCCTGTCATCACGGGGCGGTGGCTGGTACTTAGCCCCGCAGTGGGCGCGTTCCGCTTGCCGTGGAGGGGGCACCGCCTCTTGCCGCCACGCCACCCTCGGCTTCCGTCTGGCTCAGGATTAATCTTGATAACATCCAGTTTTTGATATCAACAGCGGCAAGTTGATGGTCTGTGATAACGACAGGTACCTTTGGGGGCTCCACCAGCCCCAAGCTCCGAACTGTTAAACAGCACTGGGCAGTGCGGTTCACCGTCTTTTGCATCTAGTGTACTAAATACACATGAACATCTAAATTAACAATTGGTATCACCGTGGACTCCGAGATTCAAGCGCTCGAATTTAGAACCCTGCGCAATTCATTGGCGAAAGTCCGGCTCACCACCGATCAGGATGGCTGGATTGGCAGCGATGAAGCAGCCACCGTCTGGTTGGCTGGTGCATTGGTGCGCCCGCGTCATGCCCATTTATTCTGGCGTGACCGAGGGCTGTTTGTTGAGCCGATTGCTGATGCACCACTGCGTGTGAATGGCGTGGCGGTCACCACCGCGACTGCGCTTGGCGATGGCGATTGGATCACCTTTGGCGATGTCTCGCTCCAGCTCCATTGCCCGGGGCTTGAGCACCCTGCTGCACCTGCCCCAGTGGCGACAACGGCTCAGTGGGCGGATGGTGAGATTCTGGTCGGGCGCTTGCCCGAGGCGGGGTTGACCATCGATTCGCCACAGATCTCGCGCCGCCATGCGCGTTTGCTGTTGCGCGAGGGCAAGGTGTGGGTTGAGGATCTAAAAAGCACCAACGGCACCTCGGTCAATGGGCGACGCATCAAGCGCGCCGTGGCGCTCAACCCTGCTGATCGTGTCGCCTTTGCCAGTCTGGTGTTTATCTTCACTGGCAACGCGCTGGAGCCAAGTGAGGAGGGCAACAAAATCCGCGTTGCAGCGCAGGCGCTTACCCGCGAGGTGCGTGATCGCCAAACCAAGCAGCCGCGCCGCTTACTCGATGGGATTGATCTGACCATCGAGCCAGGCGAGTTTGTGGTGATTTTTGGCACCAGCGGCTCGGGTAAATCGACCTTGCTGGATGCGCTTAATGGTCGCCGCCCTGCCTCCTCGGGACATCTGACCTACAACGGCGTTGACCTTTATCAATCCTTTGATCTGTTTCGTGCCGGCATCGGCTATGTGCCACAGCAAGACATCGTGCATCGCAAAATTAAAGTGCGCTCGGCACTGCGCTACACCGCACAACTGCGCCTGCCACCCGATACCAGTGCGACCGAGATCGATGCCAACATCAGCCAGGTGCTAGAGCGCGTGGGGCTTGCTGAAAAGGCGGATCTTGCCGTCGATACCCCTGAGCCACTCAGCGGCGGCCAGCTCAAGCGGGTCAGCCTTGCCGTGGAGCTGGTTGCCAATCCCAATATCTTATTTCTTGATGAGGTCACCAGCGGGCTGGATGCAGGCACTGATAAAAAAATGATGCAGTTGTTTGCCCAGCTTGCGGCGGATGGCAAAACCGTGGTTTGTGTCACCCATTCGCTGGAGAATATTGAAAGCTGTCATCTGGTCGCGCTGCTGCATCGTGGCTGTCTGGTCTATTACGGCCCACCACAGCAGGCTGCCACCTATTTTCAGGTCGAGCGGCTGTCCGATGTTTACGAGACCCTAGAAGGACAAGATGCCAAGCATTGGGAGGCGCGGTTTCGTCAGTCAGTGCTCTATCAACAGTACATTGCAGCGCGGCGCGGTGAAACAGCACCGACGGCGACCCAAGAGCAGACTGCCCCACCTAAACAACATGCCAGCGGGCTGGGTGATTGGCTCGGCTTGCGCCAAACTGCGACGCTTACCCGACGCTATGTTGATCTTTTGCTGGCAGATCGACTCAATCTCGCCGTGCTGTTGCTGCAAGCACCGCTGATTGCACTGGTGGTTGGCGCGGTGTTTAGCACCGAAGGCGCATTGCCAGTGCGTGCCGCAGCAGAAAGTCAGATTGCCTTTGTGCTGGTGCTGTCAGCGATCTGGTTTGGCTGCATTAATTCAGCGCGTGAGATTGTCAAAGAATTGCCGGTGTATCGGCGCGAGCGGTCGGTGACAGTCAAGCTCGTGCCCTATTTGTTGAGCAAATTGCTGCCGCTGACGCTGCTGTGTGTTCTGCAATGCGCCAGTTTTCTAGGTATCGTCACCTGGATGATTGATTTTCCAGGCGCGTTTGTTGATCGGCTGATTGTGCTGTGTGTGGCAGGGCTAGCGGCAACGGCGATGGGGCTTGCGGTGAGTGCCGTGGTCAATTCCAATGACAAGGCAATTGCCGCCTTGCCTTTGCTGTTGATTCCGCAATTTATCTTGTCTAATTCGGTGGTTGCTCTTTCGGGGGCGAGTGATGTGGTGGCACGGTTGACGGTCATTGCCTATTGGGCGCTGGATGCGATGCGCAACACCCTTGCCGAAGAGCTTTTGGCATTGCGTGATGCAAATGGTGAGCCGCTTATTGCCACCGTTAGCGATTGGGCAAGTGGGCTTGGATTTCTGAGCGCCCAACTGTTGGCATTTTTGCTGCTGACTGTCATTGCGCTCAAGCTCAAAGATCGCAAATTGTAACGCTTCATTCGCAGGGACATTTTATGCACGATCAGCCATCTTCAGCCGCAACTCCAGACCTAGCGACCAAGGTGTTATCGCCCCACGAGACCCGCGCCGAGCTTCGCATCTGCCCGAAATGTCAGGCGCAGAATGTGACCGCAGAATTGCCACAGCGCGACTATCGCTGTGCTGACTGTGGGCTGGAGCTGGCGCATCTGGATATGACCGCTCAAGGTGTGGT
>SKYD01000216.1 GCA_007128075.1 Thiorhodovibrio sp. | reverse complement strand
CCATAGCGCACCCCATCAAAACGCGCCAGATTGGACGAACATTCCGCAGGTGCGACCACATAATAGGCGGGAACTGAGAGCGGACTGTTGGGCAAGCTGATCTCTTGAATTTGTGCGCCGAGCGATTCATACACCCGAATCGCCTCGTTGACCGACTCAGCAACTTCCGAGTCTAGCCCATCGCCAAAATATTCTTGCGGTAAACCAATCCGCAGCCCACTGAGATCGCCCTCTAATTCGGCGCTGTAGTTAGGCACCGGCTCCGGGGCGCTGGTTGAATCATTGGCATCAAAGCCCGCCATGACTTGCAGCACCAGCGCGGCATCTTGAGCAGAGTGTGCCATCACACCTGCCTGATCGAGACTGGAGGCAAAGGCGATCATCCCCCAGCGCGAGCAGCGTCCGTAAGTTGGCTTGATGCCGGTGATGCCACAAAAAGCGGCTGGCTGACGGATCGAGCCGCCGGTGTCAGTTCCGCTGGCAGCAGCACACAACCGTGCGGCGACGGCTGCCGCCGAGCCACCCGAGGAGCCACCTGGCACCCGCTCCTGATCCCAGGGGTTGCGCACCGCGCCATACCAGCTCGTTTCGTTGGACGAACCCATCGCGAACTCATCCATGTTGGTTTTGCCCAGCATCACCGCGCCAGCCGCCGCCAGCCGCTGCACAACTGTGGCATCATAGGGCGCGATAAAATTATCCAGCATCCGCGAGCCGCAACTGGTTTTCACCCCGTCGGTGCAAAAAATATCTTTGTGTGCTAGTGGAATACCCGTCAGCGGCGTGCTTTCGCCAGTGGCTAAGCGGGCATCGGCAGCATCAGCGGCGGCAAGTGCTGACTCGGCAGTGACGCTGATAAAGCTATTGAGCGCCGGATCCACACGGGCAATGCGCTCTAAATAGCTTTGGGTCAACTCACGACTGGAATAGTGTTTGGCGCGTAAATCACGCCCGATTTCAGTGATGGTTTTTTCGTGTAACATGTCGGATCACTCAATCACCCGTGGTACCAGATACAGCCCGTCGTGCGCCAAAGGTGCCAGTTGTTGCAGCCGCTCGCGCTGATCAGCCTCGGTACACAAATCAGGGCGCAGGCGCTGGGTCAGATGCAACGGATGCGCCATTGGCTCGACTGCTTGGGTGTCCACGGCACTCATCTGTTCGACCAGTTTCAGAATACGGGTGAGTTCTTGGGCATAATGGGCATCGGTTGCGGGGTCAAAGGCTAGCTTTGCAAGCTGTGCAATGCGCTGAATATCGCTTGATTCCATAATTTTGGGTTCTGATTGGCAAAAAAGTCACATCGTGAGCAAGTCGGATAGGCTATCATAGCATTTGTGATGATGGCGGCGCGTCAAGAAACGGCGAGTGTCTTGTCATAGGACGCGCAACTTGATAAATTAGTCAGTTACCGTTCGCCTCAACCCATTGTATTGGCTGCAACCTGTCGTGTAATCACGCATCTGCGGATATCCCAACCAAACGCTTAGAGATTCATAAATTCAATGGCTTTTAGACGCATTCGCGGCTTGTTCTCAAACGATTTGTCGATTGATTTAGGAACAGCCAATACGCTTATTTATGCCCGTGGCAAAGGCATTGTGCTCAATGAGCCATCCGTGGTGGCCATCCGCCAAGAGCATGATGGTGGTCGCAAAACCGTGGTCGCTGTCGGTGAAAATGCCAAGGCGATGCTCGGGCGCACCCCGCAAAATATTACCGCCATTCGACCGATGAAAGATGGCGTGATCGCTGACTTCACCGTCACCGAAAAGATGCTGCAATATTTTATCCATAAAGTTCACGAGTCGAGAATTATTCGCCCCAGTCCACGGGTGCTGGTGTGCGTGCCCTGTGGCTCGACCCAGGTTGAGCGGCGGGCGATTAAAGAATCAGCCGCTGGTGCCGGGGCGCGGGATGTCTTTTTGGTTGAAGAACCGATGGCAGCGGCCATTGGTGCCGGGCTGCCGGTGGCTGAGGCTCGCGGCTCGATGGTGCTGGATATTGGCGGCGGCACTTCTGAGGTCGGGGTGATCTCGCTCAATGGCATCGTCTACTCGCAATCAGCCCGCATCGGCGGCGATACCTTCGATGAGTCAATCATCAACTATGTGCGGCGCAATTATGGCACCTTCATCGGCGAGGCGACGGCGGAGCGCGTCAAGCACACCATCGGCTCAGCGTTCCCTGGCTCAGAGGTGCGCGAGATGGAGGTCAAGGGGCGCAATCTTGCCGAGGGGATGCCGCGCAGCTTCACCCTCAACAGCAACGAGATTCTGGAGGCCATGCAAGAGCCGCTGATGGGTATTGTCAGTGCGGTGAAAATCGCGCTGGAACAAACCCCGCCTGAGCTTGGCTCAGATGTCGCAGAGCGCGGCATTGTGGTCACGGGTGGCGGTGCTCTGCTGCGCGATATTGATCGCCTGATTGCCGAGGAAACCGGGCTGCCAGTGGTGTTGGCGGATGATCCGCTGACTTGCGTGGCGCGAGGGGGTGGCATGGCGCTTGATTGGATTGATGACCGCGCCATGGATTTTTTCTCAACCGAATAGTGTGAGCATCTGAGTCACGCCGGGGTTGCCGGCACCCACTGTCAGCACCTGCCATGACTTCATGAAGGCACTGTTCTATCACGGCCCTTCGGCGACGGTTCGCCTGGTCATCGCAATTCCCTTAGCGGTCGCTTTGCTTGCGGTGGATACGCAATCGTCCTATCTTGACCCACTGCGTGCCGTTCTCTCCGTTGTGATTTATCCACTGCAAGTCAGCGCCGCCTTGCCCACACGCCTGCGCCATCAGTTCGACCACTGGCTTGCCAGCGAGGATCATCTCGGCGAGGAGCTGGCGCAACTGCGTGCTGAAAATCTCATGCTGAGAGGGCGGCTGCAAAAATATGTTGCCTTGGAGGCGGAAAATCGGCGGCTGCGCGGGCTGCTTGGCTCCACCTTTAAAATTGGCGAGCGAGTGCTGATTGCTGAACTTCTTGCCATCGACATCGACCCCTATCGTCATCAGGTTCTAATCGATAAAGGCACAACCTCCGGGGTGTTTGTTGGTCAACCGGTGCTCGATGCCAATGCAGTGATGGGGCAGGTGGTGCGCGCCACTCCATTGACTGCAACCGTGCTGTTGATTACCGATGCCGCCCATTCGCTGCCGGTTCAAGTCAACCGCAACGGGCTGCGCGCCATTGCCACCGGCTCGGGGATGATCAACCAGCTCGATTTGCTGCATGTTCCCAAAGAGGCCGACATCCGTCCTGGCGATCTATTGGTGACCTCGGGATTGGGTGGGGCGTTTCCGGCTGGCTATCCCGTTGCCAAAGTCACCGAGGTGCGCTCCGAAGCGGGGCAGCGCTTTGCTACAGTGCGTGCCCAGCCGACAGCGCGGCTAGATCGCAGTCACGAGGTATTGTTGGTGTGGACGCTTGCCAACGCTCGTGAAGAAGCTGAAGCTGAGACTGAGGATGAAGCCACCGCAGCGGATGAGCAACTTTGAATGAGTTCTGGCGGTTATTTGGACTGATCGGGCTAACGCTGGTCGTTGCCTGGCTGCTGAGTTTATTCCCACTGCCCGCCGATTGGCCTTCTTGGGTGGCCTTTTTGCGGCCGCAGTGGACGACCTTATTGCTGATTTTCTGGATTATTCACTTCCCAAAGTGCATCGGAGTGATCTGGAGCTTTGTGGTCGGTGTGATCGTCGATGTGATGCTCGGTGTCAGCCTCGGCCACCACGCACTGAGTTTTTCGATCATCGGCTATATGGCGGTTGAGCTAGAACAACGGATGCAGTTGTTTCAGCTATGGCAACAAACCTTGTCGGTGGGGCTGTTGTTGACTGTTGAACGGCTGCTGTCACTATGGATCTTAGGCGCCAGCGGACAACCAACCCCGACGATCAGCTATTGGCTGGCACCAATTGTTGGAATGTTGGTGTGGCCCTGGCTGCGGTTATTACTGCTGGCACTGTGCCGCCGCGTCGGATTGCTTTAGGTGTTGTTGATGTCGAATACACCCACTGATGTTCCCATCTTGACCACCTGTCT
>SKYD01000028.1 GCA_007128075.1 Thiorhodovibrio sp. | reverse complement strand
CTCTCCGAGCGCGGTCAGATCACGGTTGACCCCCGCACCAACACCTTGCTAGTCAGAGATACCAGTGCTCATCTGGAAGAAATCCGTCGTTTAGTGATGCGTTTGGATATTCCAGTGCGTCAAGTGATGATTGAATCGCGGGTAGTCATTGCCGATAATAACTTTGCCCGCGATCTGGGGGTACGCTTTGGAGCCACTGGCTCGATGGGGCGGCTTGGCGATCATGAACTGTTAATCGCTGGTGGTCAACCGGGTCATTTGCCAGGCACTGGCTCAGTGGATAAAGGGCCGTTCTCAGGGGTTTATGATCCACGCTTTTATCAACAACCTGGGCTAGGTGCCCCCAATAACCAAATTCCGGTCAGTCGCTATAATTCAAGTCTTGGTGGTGGTGCTGAAAACTTATTGGTCAGCTTGCCTGTTACAGAACCTGCAGGAGCTATCAATTTCCTCCTAGGTAAAGTGGGGTCGCATTTAATTCAGCTTGAGCTATCAGCGATGCAGCGCGAAGGTAGAGGTGAGATTGTCTCCGCTCCACGGGTCGTGACATCAGATCAGCAACAAGCAACCATTTCTTTAGGTGAAAGAATTCCGTATACAACTAGGGATGGTGACGGTGACCCAACGGTTGAATTCATAGAAGCCCTGCTCAAGCTGGATGTAACACCACACATCACCCCTGATGAGCAAATTATCATGCAGCTCAAAGTTAATAAGGACGAACCAAATTGGGCGCAACGCAGTGCTATAGGAAATCCAGCAATCAATACCCGAGAAGTGGAAACTTCGGCGTTGGTTGATAATGGTGAGACTGTGGTGCTTGGGGGGGTCTTTGAAGGCTTGAGAGCGTCATCGCAAGAAAAGGTACCATGGCTGGGCGATCTTCCGGTGTTCGGCAATCTGTTTAGACGGCAGACGCATCGTGAAGAAAATAGCGAACTGCTGATCTTTGTCACCCCACGCATCTTGCAGCGTGACGATGGAAGGGGCGGATAAATTTGAACATGTAGGGGCGGTTCGCGAACCGCCCTATTTTTCAGACATGCACATAATCGGCGCGGTTTTTCCAGACACACATTTAGGGCGGTTCACGAACCGCCCCTACATTTCTGACATGCAGATAATCGGGGCGGTTTTTCCAGACACGAACATTTAGGGCGGTTCGCGAACCGCCCCTACTTTTCAGACATGCACCTTAACACCTATCACTTTCATATTAAGTACGGTTTCTGACAAAGACCCATCTGCTAAGTTGTTGTTTTATAGTTTGGCTAGCGTACTCAAATTGACCGTTTCCCGTCATGTGCGAGAAACTGATAGTTGGTAAGGACATGCACATAATCGGCGCGGTTCACGAACCGCCCCTACATTCTGGGCGGTTCTGGTGCGTTCCCGTGTATTCTTACACTAATCCACCACCACCGGCGAAATCTTCCAAATACGCTCGCAGTAATCACGGATCGAGCGATCTGAAGAAAAACGACCAATCCGCGCCACATTGAGAATCGACTTCTGATTCCACTGTCCCTGATCGGCAAAGGCTCGATCAACCTCGCGCTGGCAGGCGACATAGGCTTGATAATCCGCCAGCACCATGAACGGATCATGGTAGAGCAGATTGTCAAGCAGCGGGCGAAACAGCTCGCGATCGCCATCTGAAAATGCCCCCGAGCCAATCAGCTCGATCACGGCGCGTAGTTCGGGATCGGCTTGATACACCGCTTGCGGATCATAGCCCTGCGCTTGGCGTTGTTGCACCTCAGCAGCAGTCATTCCAAACAAAAAGAAGTTGTCATGCCCCACCGCGTCGCGAATCTCGATATTGGCTCCATCTAGGGTGCCGATGGTCAGTGCCCCATTCATCGAAAATTTCATGTTGCCAGTGCCGGAGGCTTCTTTGCCAGCAAGCGAAATCTGTTCGGAGAGATTTGCCGCCGGATACAGTCGCTGGCCGCTTTTGACGCTAAAGTCGGGCATAAAGATCACCTGCAAGCGCCCCTTGACCGCTGGGTCTTGGTTGATGACCTCGCCAACGGCGGTGATGAGTTTGATGATTAATTTTGCCAGATGGTAGCTGGGGGCTGCTTTGCCGCCAAAGATGAAGGTGCGCGGCACCTGCTCGGCAGCGGGGTTCTGTTTGATGCGTTGATAGAGCGCGATGATATGCAATAAATTCAGATGCTGGCGCTTGTATTCGTGCAGCCGCTTGGCCTGGACATCAAACAAGCTCTCAGGATCGGGGGTGATGCCGGTGCATTGCCCCAGCCAATTGGACAGTTCACGCTTGGCGGCGATTTTGATCTCGCGCCAGCGTTGCTGAAAGGCGCGGTCGCTGGCATGAGGCTCAAGGGCGCGCAACGCTTCCAGATCGCGCAGCCAGTGGTCATCGCCGCAGACCTCGGTGATCAATGCCGCCAGTCGCGGATTGCTTAACGCCAAAAAGCGGCGCGGGGTCACACCATTGGTGACATTATGAAAGCGTTGCGGCCAGAGGTCGTGAAAATCGCGCATCACCGTGGTTTTTAGCAACTCACTGTGCAATTCCGCCACCCCATTGATCGCACAACTGCCCACAGCGGCAAGATGCGCCATCCGCACCCGCTTGTTGCCATAGCCCTCATCAATCAGCGACAGCCGCCGCAGCCGCTCGTCATCGCCAGGAAAGTGCTGGCGCACGGTGTCGAGAAACTGGCTGTTGATGTCGTAGATGATCTGCAAATGTCGTGGCAACAACCGCTCCAACAGTGCCACTGACCAGGTTTCCAGTGCCTCGGGCAGCAGGGTGTGGTTGGTGAAATGACAACTCTGGGCGGTGATCTGCCATGCCTGATCCCAGCTCATTTGGTGCTCATCCAGCAACAGCCGCATCAGTTCTGCCACCGCCAGCGCCGGATGGGTGTCGTTGAGCTGAATGGCAAATTTTTCATGGAACCGCGCCAGCGAGCCGCTGATGCCAAGCTCCAGCCGGATCATGTCTTGCAACGAACAGGAGACGAAGAAATACTGTTGTTTGAGACGCAGCTCTTTGCCCACCGTTGGCTCATCATTGGGATAGAGCACCTTGGAAATGGTCTCGGCCTCGATCTTGGCATGAACCGCGCCATAATAATCGCCGACATTAAACGCCTGAAAATTAAACGATTCAGGGGCTTCGGATTTCCACAGCCGCAACAGATTCACATTGCTGACCCCGTAGCCCATCATCGGGGTGTCATAGGCAACACCGTTGACCACCAAATCGGGCAGCCAGCGGGTCCGCTCCACGCCCTGTGCGTCTTGATAGGTTTCAGTGCGCCCGCCAAATCCAACCGGAAAGCAGATTTTCGGGCGCGGAATCTCCCACGGATTGCCATTGCGCAGCCAGGTATCGCCCTGTTCGACCTGCCAACCATCGACAATCAGTTGATTAAAAATCCCAAACTCATAGCGAATCCCATAGCCGATGGCGGGAATTTGCAGCGTTGCCATCGAATCCATATAGCACGCTGCCAACCGCCCCAGCCCACCATTGCCCAGCCCTGGCTCGGCTTCGGTCTCGATGATGCCCTCAAAATCCAGCGCCAGCTCCTCGCCCGCTGCTCGTGCCACCTCGGTGATGCCGAGTTTGAGCATATTGTTCGCCAGTTGCGGGCCAATCAGATATTCTGCCGAGAGATAGGCAACTGTGCGCGAATTTTCACGCTTATAAGTTTGCGCGGTCTTGATCCAGCGTTCGAGCAGCCGATCACGCACGGTATAAGCAGCCGCCATGTACAGATCATTGGCAGTTGCCACCTCGCGAAACCGCCCTTGGATATAAAATAGATTGTCGATAAACGCCTGCATCAGACAGTCTTTAGACAATCCGGTGCGGGTGTGTTCGCGCTCTTGCGTCGATGAAGTCACAGTGGTTGAGGTCATACACAATTTCCTAGGTTTAAAAGTGCGCACTTGACCAGCGCGCAACAAGTTACAATCACAATCATCAGCGGGTGCGGCAAGCAAGAAATTGTATCGCCAATCGCCCCTCGCGACTGAATCCTGATCGCAACATTTTTTTTGATAGACCACCGGAGCACATGGATGGGATTTAAATGTGGAATTGTGGGGCTGCCAAATGTTGGCAAATCCACGCTGTTTAATGCGCTGACACAATCTGGTATTGCTGCCGAGAATTATCCATTTTGCACCATTGAGCCAAATGTTGGCATGGTGCCACTGCCCGATGCGCGGTTACAAGCGATTGCTGAGATTGCCAAATCAGCAAAAGTGATCCCGACGACCATGCAATTTGTTGACATTGCCGGGCTGGTGGCGGGTGCCTCGCGGGGCGAAGGATTGGGCAATCAATTCCTTGCCAACATCCGCGAGACCGAGGCGATTGCCCATGTGGTGCGCTGTTTTGAACATGATGATGTGATTCATGTCGCCGGCGGGGTGGATCCGCTGCGCGATATGGAGGTGATTAACACCGAGTTGGCGCTGGCGGATTTGGACACCGTGGAGCGGGCGCTGGAGCGCATCACCCGTCAGAGCAAAACTGGTGCCAAGGAGGCACTGGCACGCAAAACACTGCTTGAGCGCGTGGTGGCACATCTGGATACCGGTGCGTCGCTGCGGACTCTGCACCTAGAGAGCAGCGAACAGGCCTGGCTGCGCGAGCTATTTTTGCTCACAGCTAAGCCAGTGCTCTACATCGCCAATGTCGCTGAGGATGGTTTTGTCAACAATCCGCTGCTGGCGCAGGTGGAGCAACAGGCGGTACGCGAAGGCGCGGAGGTGGTTGCCGTTTGTGCTGCGATTGAGGCGGAACTTGTCGCCTTGGATGCGGCCGAACGCGCTGAATTTTTGCGCGATCTGGGGCTTGCCGAGCCTGGGCTGCATCGGGTGATGCAGGCAGGCTATCGGCTGTTGGGGCTGGAGACCTTTTTTACTGCCGGCCCGAAAGAGGCACGCGCCTGGACAATTCCTAAAGGAGCCACCGCCCCCCAAGCCGCTGGAGTGATTCATACCGACTTTGCCCGTGGCTTTATTCGCGCTGAGACCATTGCCTATGATGATTTTATTCACTATCGCGGTGAACAGGGCGCACGCGAGGCGGGGCGACTGCGTAGCGAGGGCAAGGACTATGTCGTCAACGATGGCGATGTGATTCATTTTCGCTTTAATGTTTAAGTAGCCAAACAGTGGCGAGCAAAAAAACCTACAACGACACGCTCGGCGAATCAAAAGCTGCCGGACTGTTGGTGCGGCTGCACATTGATCTGCCGCTGCTACTGGCATTGCTGGCACTGTGCAGCTTTGGCTATATCGTGCTACTGAGTGCAGCCGATTCCCAGGTCGGACAGGTCGAGCGCCAATTCCTGCGTTTGGTGCTGGCGTTCGTGGTGATGATCGCCGTTGCCCAGATCCCGCTAGAGCAGGTGCGGCGCTGGTCATTGCCACTCTTTATCGCCGGAGTGGTGATGCTGGTGCTGGTGTTGTTCTTTGGCGAAATCAGCAAGGGCGCGCGGCGGTGGCTGGATCTAGGCGTGGTGCGTTTTCAGCCCTCCGAAGTGCTGAAACTGGCAGTGCCGATGGCGCTTGCTTGGCTATTTTCACGCGCACCCTTGCCGCCAGGGCTGTTGCGGATACTGTTGGCAGTGAGTTTGGCAGCAATCCCCATCGTGCTCATCGCCCGCCAGCCCGATCTCGGCACCGCGATACTGGTTGCCAGTGCCGCTGGCGCACTGATTTTTTTAGCCGGATTAAGCTGGCGGTTGATTCTTGTCTTGCTCGGGGCAGCGGGGGCAGCCGCACCAGTGTTGTGGATGGCAATGCACGATTATCAACGCCGCCGGGTGCTGACCTTCCTCGATCCGCAATCCGATCCACTGGGAGCTGGCTATCATATTATCCAATCACAGATTGCCATTGGCTCAGGTGGGATCTATGGCAAAGGCTGGTTTAATGGCACCCAATCGCATCTGGAATTTTTGCCCGAACGATCTACTGATTTTATCTTTGCCGTGCTCGGCGAAGAATTTGGTTTGGTGGGAATCTTGATTTTGCTTAGCTTGTATCTGCTGGTGATTATGCGCGGGCTGTATATTGCACTGCGGGCGCAGGATACCTATTCGCGGCTGCTGAGTGGCTCGTTGATTATGGTGTTTTTTGTGTATTTGTTTGTCAACACCGGAATGGTGGTGGGGCTGCTGCCGGTGGTCGGCGTGCCCTTGCCATTAGTGAGCTATGGCGGAACCTCGCTGTTGACCATTATGGTCGGTTTTGGCTTATTGATGCGGATTGCGACAACGACAAGACTTTGATTTTTAATTCAATTTCATCGTCGGGGCGGTTCGCGAACCGCCCCAAGATTCAGCGTGCCAAAATTTTAGCCAACCACGGCGGGGCTTTGGTGTTGAGCGTGGTTTGTAACTGACGCATCAGCACCCGCGCCTCGCCCCCTTCGGGCTGTTTGATCGGATGAATCCCGCGCTTGACCACCTTGGCGGCCGCTGGGCCGCCAATGGAAACCACATACAGCAGTTGGCAATCGCTGATGAGCGCAGCCCGCACTTCATTTTTATCTGCACCTGCTGGCAAGTCGCTGGTGTCGCGATATTCGATCAGCCGCAGACCATCAGCAGCGACCTGATAAATCAAAAAACGCAGGCAAGAACCAAAGTGACCATCGAGCATCTCGCCATTGTTCGAGGCACAGGCGACGCGAATTGAATGCGGCAAATCACCTTCGGTGTATGGCTTAACGGCAGGCGGGGCAATCTGCTGCTCTTGGCTTGCCTCGCCTTTGAGCACCGCCAGCGCGTCCTTGAGCACAGCGTGATCATAATCACCCAGCAGCCCTTGGTGGGCATTTTTAAGGTCTTTGATGCGCAGCGTTGCTAGTTTATCTGCCGTTGGCGGCAGACCGATGCTGTCAGCAAGCACCTGCAGCACTTGCGCTGGTGACACATCTTCCAACAGCCGCGCTGCCAAGCCAATGCGTAAGGCGATGTCTTCGGATAAAGCAGCCGTGGTCATCGGTCAGTCTCCTAGGCAAGGTGATTCAAGCGGGAACGATGCAGTCGTCTTGCAGACAGGCTTCCAAGCACTGCGGGAATTCGGCCTCGCCTTCACATTCGTTGCAACTGCTGGCATCAATGCGATACGCCCCTTTGACATTTTTAATCGAGTCAGTGGGGCAGACCGGTTCGCAGTCACCACAAATGGTGCAAATTTCTTCGAGAATCTGATAAGCCATCAAAATATCTCCTATTCAGCGCGCTTAAAGCGCAGCGTGGTCGGAAATTGAGGGCGCGGGCTGATCGGGTCGATATACCAGCGCGTGCCATCGGTGAGCGCCACCTCGCCACCCCAGGCCTCGGCGGTGTCGGTCTCAACGGTGGCGATGGTCTCTTCCATGTCTTTTTTGGCGACATAAAACAGCAGCTCGCCGCTGTCTTTTTTACGAATCATCACATTCGGCATGATAGGTTCCTCGCGCCGTCTACTCCGCAGAGCAGACGGCGAGTGCGCATTAACGCACCAGATCGTAGTTAAAGTCGGTTTTGCCCATGATCCGCGTTTCTTCATCGAGACGCTCAAGCACGGCATTGACGATGGTGGTGAGCATATACATCGCCCCCTCGTAGCCTAAGGTGGTCATGCGATGCAGATGGTGGCGGTCAAAGATCGGGAAGCCGAGCCGGATCAACGGCACCTCGAACTCCTTGCCTTTGTGCAAGGTGTCGCGCTGGATGTATTTGCCATAGCTATTGCCGATCAAGAAATCGGGCTTGGCAGTAAAACATAGCGAGCGCAGATGCCACAGATCTTTGTTGAGATACACCTCGCAGCCTTTGCCATAGGGCGACTCAGCGAGCACGGCTTCCACGGCTTTTTTCCAACGCTTGTTGGCCTGATTGCACAGAATATGCTTTGGCTCGGCACCCAGTTCGAGTAAAAACTTGGTCAAGCCCAACACAAAATCAGCATCGCCATAGAGTGCGAATTGTTTGCCGTGCAGCCACTGATGGCTGTCGGTGATCATGTCAACCAAACGCCCCCGTTCCTTGGCAAGCGATTCAGGAATCGGGGTGCCAGTCAGCTCGGAGACTTTCATCAAAAAGTCATCGGTCCATTCCAGCCCCATCGGGATGTTGATCGCGGTTGCGGGCTGTTTCCAAGTGGTGTCAACAAATTTCTTGGTTTTGACCAACTGCCAAGGCTGGAGCAGCAAGGTGTCGATGGCGTTGGGTGCGTCCTTGATCTCATCAATGGTGGTGCCACCGGCGTACATCCGATACTCGCCATCGGCAGGGGTGTCGAGCACCTCGGTGGGATCGCACAGCAGGCTGTAGCCAACGCCCATCTCTTTCATCATGCGGTGCATGACCCGATAGTTGCCCAGATAGGTCTCGAAGCCGGGCACCAGGTTGATCTTGCCATTGGAGCCGACGCTTTTGCCGTCCATGTCATTGACTGTGAAATAGCGGATCACGCCCTCGAACATGTTGTCCCAGCCGGTGGTGTGGCTGCCAACAAAGCTCGGGGTGTGGGCAAAGGGGGTCGGGAACTCTGGTGGAATATAGCCTTCTTTTTTGGCATTGCCGATAAAGGCGTTGAGATCGTCACCGATGACCTCGGCCATGCAGGTGGTCGAGATCGCCATCATCTCTGGCTTATAGAGTGCCTTGGCATTTTGCAGGCCGTCGAACATGTTCTTTTGGCCGCCAAACACCGCCGCATCCTCAGTCATCGAATCCGAGACACAGGCAATCGGCTCTTTGAAATGGCGGTTAAAATAGGTGCGGAAATACGCCACACAGCCTTGCGAGCCATGCACATAGGGCAGAGTTTTTTCAAAGCCCAGGGCGCACAGCACCGAGCCCAGCGGCTGACAGGCTTTTGCCGGATCGATGGTCAGGGCTTCGCGTTTGAAATTGAGTTCCTGGTATTCGACAGTGGTCGTCCACTGGAAAATATCCTCGACCTGATCAGCCGACGGCGCTTCCTCAAACATCTCGCGCTTGTGTCTGAAGCTCTCGGCATAGTCATCATCCGTAAACAACGGATAACAGGGTTTAATTTTTTCGATGGTTTGACTCATAGCGTTCACTCCAACCGCGCCGCTCATCTGCGGACAACGGCATTGGGTTTAATGATTGGGGGACTGGTTGCCCTGCTGTTTGCCAGCAGGGCTGTCAACAGCATTACGCGGTTTTTTGCCACGGAGCGCGCAGCTTATCCCAACAAGGATTGTTGACGGTCATATCCATATCGCGGGCAAAGATGGCAAAGCCGTCATAGCCGTGATAAGGGCCGGAATAATCCCAGGAGTGCATCTGGCGGAAGGGAATCCCCATCTTCTGGAAGATGTATTTCTCCTTGACCCCGGAGCCAATCAGATCGGGCTTTAAGCGCTTGACGAATTCCTCCAGCTCATAGCCAGTGACATCGTCATAGAGCAAGGTGGCGTTGTCCATTTCTTTGAGCGTGCGGTCATAATCGTCGTTATGCGCAAACTCATAGCCGGTGCCAATGACTTCCATGCCTAAATCTTCATAAGCACCAACGATGTGGCGCGGACGCAGACCGCCAACATAGAGCATCACTTTCTTGCCTTCGAGGCGCGGGCGATACTTGGCGATGACCGCCTCATACTCAGCCTGATATTTGGCAATGACTTTTTCGGCATTGGCCTGAATGGTCTCATCGAAGAAGGCAGCGATTTTGCGCAGCGATTCGGCGATTTTGGTTGGCCCAAAAAAGTTGTATTCCATCCACGGAATACCATATTTCTCTTCCATGTGACGGGTGATGTAGTTGATCGAGCGATAGCACATCACCAAGTTGAGCTTGACCTTGGAGCTTAACTCCAATTCTGGCAAGGTGCCGTCACCTGTCCACATCGCCACCACCCGCAGCCCCATCTCCTCAAGCAAAATGCGGTTTGACCACGCATCACCACCGATGTTGTAGTCACCGAGAATCGCCACATCATAGGGTGTTGATTCAAATTTTGAATCACCGTCACGATTGGGTAATACCCAGTCACGCAGCGCATCATTGGCGATGTGATGGCCGAGTGATTGCGACACCCCACGGAAACCTTCGCAGCGCACTGGAATCACTGGCTTTTTGATGTCTTTGGCTTTTTTCTTGGACACCGCTTCGATGTCATCGCCAATCAGCCCAATCGGACATTCCGACTGCACCGAAATCCCCTTGACCAGCGGAAACAGCTCGTTGATTTCATCGATCAGCTTGTCGAGCTTTTTGTCGCCCCCGAACACGATGTCCTTTTCTTGGAAATCGGAGGTAAAATTGATGGTGGCGAAGCTGTCAACACCAGTGTGACCGACATAGTAATTGCGCCGCCCACCACGCGAGTAGGCACCACAGCCGACGGGACCATGTGAGATATGCACCATATCTTTCACCGGCCCCCAGACCACCCCGCGTGAGCCAGCATAGGCACAGCCACGAATGGTCATCACCCCAGGCTGGGATTTACGGTTAGAGGTGATACATTGTTTGGATTGTTCCAGCGTTGGATCATTGACTGCCAAATGCTTGGCACGATCCTTTCTCGCTTTTTCGGGATACACTTCCAGCACTTCTTGAATTAAAGCCTGGGTTTCTTCACGGGTCATTGCAGACATCGGGGCACATCCTCATCAAAAGCGCCGCCGCTCATTCGCGGACGGTCGCAGAGTGGGAAAACAAACAATTAGGCAGCAGCAGCGGCTTCTTCAGCAGCAGTTTTGCCGACAATGCTCTCGTCCTCGCCTTCGAGGATGCCGAATTTCATCAACAGATCTTCAAGCTCATCCATGCTGATCGGGGTTGGCACCACAAACAGCTTGTTGTCGATGATCTTCTGCGCTAGGGCGCGGTATTCATCAGCCTGCTTGGCTTTGGGATCGTATTCGATCACCGTCATGCGGCGAATCTCAGCCCGTTGCACCACATTGTCGCGGGGCACGAAATGAATCATTTGGGTGCCAAGCTGACGCGCCAGCTCGATAATCAGCTCATCTTCGCGGGCGGTGTTGCGGCTGTTGCAGATCAGCCCGGCCAGACGCACGCTGCCCGAGCTGGCATATTTGCAGATGCCCTTGGCAATGTTGTTGGCAGCAAACATCGCCATCATCTCGCCAGAAACCACGATGTAAATCTCTTGGGCTTTGTTTTCACGAATCGGCATCGCAAAGCCGCCGCACACCACATCGCCGAGTACATCGTAGAACACAAAGTCTAGATCTTCTTCGTAAGCCCCTTCTTCTTCTAAGAAGTTGATCGCGGTGATCACCCCGCGACCTGCACAGCCCACACCTGGCTCTGGACCGCCGGACTCGACGCACTTGATGCCGCCATAGCCGACCGCCATGACATCCTCAAGCTCTAGATCCTCAACCGAGCCGGCATCGGCTGCCATCTGCATGATGGTGTCCTGAGCCTTAGAGTGCAGGATCAGTCGGGTGGAGTCAGCCTTGGGGTCGCAGCCGACGATCATGACTTTTTTGCCAAGCTCCGCCAGCCCCGCAACTAAATTTTGGGTGGTGGTGGATTTGCCGATGCCACCTTTGCCGTAAATCGCACATTGACGCATTGCCATAAAAAATCTCCTGGTTGCTCGCCCTGGTGGGGCGGTGGGACAAAATTGTTGTTCAGCCAAATTAAAGCAAGCGTTGTGCCAAGTCGAAAAGCGCAGCTAGATCATTGATTTAATTGGCATTGCTTGCAAGCTGCTGCACCGCTTGGAGCGGACGGGACGCAACAACTCGCTTGCCGCGCTGTATGAATGCCGACATCGGCGGCTTAAATTTCTTTGCTTGCCCCCCTTGACAATACGCCAGCAATCGCTATTATTAGCACTCGCTAGACATGAGTGCTAACAACCAGCACCCTGCGGGATTTTTAGTTTTATCGTGGATGGCTGTGTCAGTCATCTCAATGTATCAATACCTTAATGGGAGAGACCTAATGAACATTCGTCCTTTGCATGATCGCGTCGTGATCCGTCGCATGGAAGAAGAGCGCACCTCAGCCGGTGGCATCGTGATTCCTGATTCAGCGACTGAAAAACCCATTCGCGGCGAAGTTCTCGCCGTTGGCAACGGCAAAATTCTGGAGAACGGCACCAAGCGGGACCTGGATGTCAAGGTCGGCGACAAAGTGCTGTTTGGCAAATATTCCGGCACCGAGGTCAAGATCGATGGCCAAGAAGTGTTGGTCATGCGTGAAGAAGACATCATGGCCGTTATCGAAGGCTAAGCCCGCCGGCGACCCATTATCCACCAAGATCAATCATTTAGGAGTTTCTCAATGAGTGCAAAAGAAGTTAAATTCAGCAGTGATGCGCGCACGCGCATGATGAATGGCGTGAATGTGCTGGCCAATGCGGTCAAGGTCACTTTGGGGCCAAAAGGCCGCAATGTGGTCTTAGAAAAATCCTTTGGCGCACCCACCGTCACCAAAGACGGCGTGTCGGTTGCCAAAGAGATCGAGCTTAAAGACAAGTTCGAAAACATGGGTGCGCAGATGGTCAAGGAGGTTGCCTCGCACACCTCTGACATCGCTGGTGATGGCACCACCACCGCGACTGTTTTGGCGCAAGCGATGGTGCGCGAAGGGCTAAAAGCTGTCGCAGCCGGCATGAACCCGATGGATCTCAAGCGCGGCATGGACAAAGCCGTCGAGGCGGCTGTCAATGGGCTGCGCGATCTGTCGCGTCCCTGCTCTGATAACAAAGAAATCGCCCAGGTGGGCACTATTTCTGCCAACAGCGACGAGTCCATCGGCAAGATCATTGCCGAGGCGATGGAAAAAGTCGGCAAGGAAGGCGTGATCACTGTTGAAGAAGGCAAGTCGCTGCACAACGAGCTGGATGTCGTTGAGGGCATGCAGTTTGATCGCGGCTATCTGTCGCCCTACTTTATTAATAACCAGCAAAGCCAAAACTGCGAGCTGGAAGATCCGTTCATCCTGCTGCACGACAAAAAGATTTCTAACATCCGCGATCTGCTGCCGGTGCTCGAAGCCGTTGCCAAGGCGGGTCGTCCGCTGATGATCGTGGCTGAAGACATCGAAGGCGAGGCGTTAGCCACCTTAGTTGTCAACTCGATTCGTGGCATCATCAAAGTTTGCGCCGTCAAAGCCCCGGGCTTTGGTGACCGTCGCAAAGCCATGTTGCAAGACATCGCCATTCTGACCGGTGCCACCGTAATTTCTGAGGAAGTCGGGCTGTCGCTGGAAAAAGCCACCCTCAACGAGCTGGGCAATGCCAAGAAAATCCAGGTCAACAAAGAAGAGACCACCATCATCGACGGTGCTGGCTCTGATGTTGACATCAAAAGCCGTTGCGAGCAGATTCGCGCCCAGATCGAGGAGACCACCTCCGATTACGACCGCGAGAAGCTGCAAGAGCGGCTGGCAAAACTCGCTGGCGGTGTTGCGGTGATCAAAGTCGGCGCGGCGACCGAAGTTGAGATGAAAGAAAAGAAAGCCCGCGTTGAAGATGCGCTGCACGCCACCCGTGCGGCAGTCGAGGAAGGCATCGTCCCCGGTGGTGGGGTGGCGCTGGTGCGTGCGCTCGACAAAGTGCGCGATCTCAAAGGCGACAACCACGACCAGGATGTCGGCATCAGCATCGCTCGCCGTGCGATGGAAGAGCCGCTGCGTCAGATCGTCACCAATGCTGGCGATGAGGCATCGGTAGTCATGAGCAAGGTTGCCGCCGGAACGGGCAACTACGGCTACAATGCCGCCAATGGCGAGTATGGTGACATGGTGGCAATGGGGATTCTTGATCCCACCAAAGTCACCCGCACCGCGCTGCAAAACGCATCCTCAGTGGCCGGGCTGATGATCACCACTGAAGCGATGGTTGCCGAAGAGCCAAAAGACGACGCACCTGCTGGCGGTGCCGGTGGCATGGGCGGCATGGGTGGTATGGGCGGCATGGACATGATGTAAGCCCAACCGGCTTAACCCTGTGTGTTAAAAGCCCCTAGCAAGCGTTGCGTTTGCTGGGGGTTTCATTTTGGAGACGGAAGTGCAAAATTTTGACAGAAGAGCGCATTGGGAAAATGTATACGAGTTGAAGAATGCCACTGAAGTCAGTTGGTTTCAAGCTCAGCCTGTGACCTCATTAGAACTTATCGCCAACTGCGGTCTTGATTTATACTCGTTAAATTATATTTTTGCGAAAAATCTTGGTAGTGTTCTTGATCTGTAGCCAATCATGTTTTATGATTGTAAAATCGTAAAAATCGATATACTGTTTTTCTTTTAACGGGAAAGTTTTGAGGTCGTTAGTTATGGTACTTGAGCCTGT
>SKYD01000068.1 GCA_007128075.1 Thiorhodovibrio sp. | reverse complement strand
TTTACCAGACGCGCAGTGCGGGACGAGAATTTTCGCTATGAGGAGGGTTGATGTGATTGGCGCTCAGCCAACGACAAAAAGCGACAGTGAGCTGTAGACTCAATGCGCTTCAATCCCAAACAGATCGCACAGCTCGGCGGTGTGGTGTTGCTGTTGATCGTCAGTTTTGTCACTGCGGTCGAGACCCACAATGGGCTGATTGTCCCCACAGTCAACCCTGAATTGATCGAGACCAAACTCAATGAGTTGCAAACCAACCGCTCACTGAGTGAAGAGGCGCGCAATCGCTTGTTAGAGCAGTACCGCGCCATTCTCAGTCAGCTCAAAGAGCTGGAGGTGTTTAATCAAAGCGTTGTTCGTTATCGCGACATCCTCAACAGCGCCCCTGGGCAAATTGCGGCGATCAACACCCAAATCGAACAAATTCGTGCGCAACACGCCACTGATCCACCCGTTCATCTGCCTAAAAATGCCGATTTGCAAGAGATCGAGCGCCTCTTGGCTGCCAAAATCGCCGAGCTGAACACCATCCAAACCCAGTTAGCCGATCTTCCCAAGCGCATTGAGGATGTCAATCGCCAGCCAGCCACCGCCCGCACGCGGCTGAATGCGATCAATATTGAGCTTGAGCAGGTCAATCAAGAACTTGGCCAACCGATTGCCGGGACTTCACCCGACGCTGAACAGCAGGCGCGGCAGTGGCTGTCGCTGAGTCGTCGCGACCGACTACGCGCCGAAACACAGATGCTAGAGCAGCAACTGGCGAGTTTTAATCTGCGTTTGGATTTGGCAAAAGCACAGTACGAGCTGGCGCAGTATCAGTTACAACAGGTGCAGACACAGCGCACTTGGCTGGATAGTCAAGCCGATCGCCTCCGCCGCATCGAAGCCGAGCAGGTGCGTGATGAAACGCTCGCGACCGAACGCGCCCTTGAAGATGCTCATCCGCTGTTGCGCAGCATTGCCACCGCCAACAGTGCGCTGGGTGAGAATATCAGTCAATTGGCGCGTGATTTAGAGCGGGTGACTGAGCAACAGGTCACTGTTGAACAGCGCCGCACCCGAATTGAGCAAAATTTTCGTGATGCCCGTGAGCGGCTGGAGGTGGCGGGGCTGAATCGAGCGTTGGGTCAGGTGCTGATTGAACAACGCGCTCAGTTGCCCAGCACCCGCAGTTTGCGCCGCGACCGCAATGAGCGGGCGGATCGCATTGCCGAGGCGAGCCTGAACCTGATTCGGCTGCGTGAGGAGCGCCGCCATTTTCAGGAAACCGAACAGCAATTGAGCCAGCTTTTAAATAGCCAAACCCAGGAGCTTCCCACAGCCACACAACAAAAAATGCAAGCCCAACTGCGTGAATTGCTCGCCCAGCAACGCGAGCTGATTCACCGCGTGATTACCTTGCAAGACAACCATTTGCGGGCATTGGCACAGCTCGATGATCAGGCGACGCGGCTGTTTCATGTGGTGGAGCGTTACGATACTTTTCTGGCTGAGCGGCTGTTATGGGTGCGCAATATCGCCCCGATCACCGAGCAAAATCTCGCCCCGCTGCCAGGCGCGTTGCTGTGGCTTGTGCATCCGCAACACTGGCTGGAGATCGCCACGATTCTTGTGGCACCGGGGCCACTGACGGCAACTGTGCCGTTTTGGCTGCTGTTGCTGGTGGTGGCGGGGCTGGTGGTGTGGTCACGGCGGTTACGGCAGATGATTCGCCACTGTGCCGAGCCATTGCGTCGGGTGACCACGGATCGCTTTGTGTTTACGCTCAAGGCGCTGGCGCTGACCTTGGTGCTCGCCCTGCCTTGGCCGCTGTTGCTTTATGGATTGGGTTGGCGGCTGAGCACTGCGTTGGAGTCCTCGGTGTTTACCAGTGCTATTGCTCAGGCGCTGATGCAGGTGTCGCTGGTGCTCTATTATTTGCGGGCCTTTATGCTGATTTGTCTCACTGGTGGGGTCGCGGATCGTCATTTTCGCTGGCGCGCTGATACGATGAGTCTGCTACAGCGCGACTTTCGTCGCATTGCCCTGAGTTTGCTGCCCTTTGCTTTTATTGCAGTCACCTTTCACCATCAGCCCGAATCAAGTTACAGCAGCACGCTCGGGCGACTGGCGGTGGTGGTGTTTATGCTGTTGCTGGCGCTGTTTATGGGGCATCTGACCCATCCGCGGCGTGGCGCATTTAAAGTCTGGCTGGCGGATCATCCACAATCTTGGGCGAATCGCTTGCGTTATCTGTGGTATCCTTTAATCATTTCGTTGCCAATGATTCTGGCTGGATTGGCACTGGCGGGTTTTTTATACACAGCAGGAGTGTTATTGCGCTCGCTACTCAGTGCGGTGTGGCTGTTGCTCGGGCTGGTGGTGGTGCAACAATTGTTGGTGCGCTGGCTGATGCTCACCCGCCGCAGCTTAATGCTCAAGGCCGCACTTGAGCGCAGTACCTCGCGTGAAGAGGACCGTGCATCCGTCGAGGAAGAAGTTGATCTGGCGGCGCTTGATGAGCAAACCCGCAGCTTGGTCAATAGCGCAGTGACCATTGTCGGGATGCTGGGATTATGGATGATCGGCACCGAAGTGTTGCCCGCCTTGCGCTTTTTTGAGCACATTGAGCTGTGGCGCTATACCACCTCAATCAATGGCCAGATGCAAACCTTGCCGGTGACGCTTGCGGATATTGGTTTTGCCACCCTGGTGATCACCTTCGCTTGGGTTGGGGCGCGCAACTTGCCCGCTTTGCTGGAGATTTTGCTGTTACGACATACCCAAGTCAGTGCTGGCAGTCGCTACACGCTCACCACCCTAACCGGCTATGTGATCACCGCCACCGCCACGCTGTTGGTGGTCAGTTCTTTTGGGTTGTCCTGGGGGCAGGTACAGTGGTTGGTTGCCGCGCTCGGCGTGGGTATTGGCTTTGGTTTGCAAGAAATTGTCGCCAATTTTATCAGTGGACTGATTATTCTGTTTGAGCGCCCAATTCGCGTCGGCGATGTGGTGACCATTGGCGATACCACCGGGACGGTGACACGGATTCAGATTCGCGCCACCACGATTCGCAACTGGGACAAGCAAGAGCTGTTGGTGCCCAATAAAGAATTTATCACCGGGCGTTTGCTCAACTGGACGCTGACTGACAAACTCAACCGCATTGCAGTCACCGTCGGCGTTGAGTATGGCACCGATCCCAAAGCCGCGCTAGCGCTCATGGCACAAGCTGCTGCCGAGCATCCGCTGATTTTAAATGACCCCGCGCCTTTGATCACCTTCGAGGGTTTCGGCGATAATGGGATGACGCTGGTGCTGCGTTTTTATCTTGATTCACTCGACAACCGCATGGCGATCATTAACGATGTCTATCAAGCCATCAATGAGCGTTTCCAAGCTGCTGGTATTGGGGTTGCCAGACCACAGCGGGCGCTGCATCTACAGACTGATCAGCCGATTGATCTGCGGCTGGTGCCTGCCAGCCGCGAGCCGATGTCCGATGTGGCGGCACTCTGCTTACACAAAGAAACTGAATCATCCGCGCCACCACAAGCGACATGAGGGAATCCGCTGTGACCGTTGACACCCAGATTAAAATTCTCGTCGTTGATGATTCCAGCGTTATGCGCTCAATGGCGGTGAAATTCCTAAAGCAAATTGGCTATGAGGACATTGTCACCGCCAAGGATGGACTCGATGCCTTAGATAAGCTGCAAGAGAATGTCATTGACCTGGTTGTCAGCGACTGGAACATGCCGCGTTTTGATGGGCTGGAGCTGTTGCGCTGGATTCGTGATGACAGCGGCTATTGCGAAGTCCCATTTATTATGGCGACAGCGCAGGGCGATAAATCCCAAACCGAGACCATTTTTAACGAAGGCGGCGCCCACATCACCAAGCCCTACACCGCAGATGAGCTAAAAAATAAGATCATCGAGGTGATGACTGGCGAGTCCGCAACAGATGCGCCGATTCAGCGTCAGATTGTCGATGGCAAGGTGGTGATTCGTGCCTTGCATATTCAGATCACCGATCATCTGGCTCTGGGTGTGCTCAAAAATCAGATCGACA
>SKYD01000148.1 GCA_007128075.1 Thiorhodovibrio sp. | reverse complement strand
GAAGAGATTTGTGTGCCCTTGCTAGAGCAAGGCTCGGGGCTTGTGTTCAATCGTGATTTTTATGTCGGCTACAGTCCTGAGCGCATCAACCCCGGGGATCGGGCGCATCGCTTGGCGACCATTGTCAAGGTCACCGCTGGCTCCACGCCGGAGATTGCTGCTTATGTCGATGCGCTGTATCGTCAGATCATCCACGCTGGCACCCATCCCACCACGAGCATCCGCGTTGCCGAGGCCGCCAAGGTCATCGAAAATACTCAGCGTGATGTTAACATTGCCCTGGTCAACGAATTGGCATTGATTTTTAATCGGCTGGGCATCGACACTGAAGAAGTGCTGGCAGCGGCTGGCAGCAAATGGAATTTTTTACCCTTTCGCCCCGGGCTGGTCGGCGGCCATTGCATCGGGGTTGATCCCTATTATCTGACCTACAAGGCGCAAGCGATTGGTTATCATCCAGAAATTATTCTTGCTGGGCGGCGGCTCAATGATCGCATGGGGGCTTTTGTCGCCAGCGAGGTGATCAAACGCTTGATGACGCGGCGCGGCGGTCTTAGTGCCAACAGTCGGGCGTTGGTGCTCGGCTTGAGTTTTAAGGAAAACTGCCCCGATCTACGCAATACGCGGGTCATTGATATCATCCACGAACTCAACGAATATGGCATTATTTGTGATGTGCATGATCCGTGGGTCATTCGACAAGAAGCCGTGGATGAATATGCCCTAGAGTTGATCGACCTACCAACCACACCAACCTATGATGCGATCATCCTTGCCGTTGCCCATCGCCAATTTGCCGAATTAGGGGCAGCCCGCCTGCGTGCTCTTGGGCAGCCCGGGGCGGTGCTCTATGATGTTAAACATCTGTTCGCCAAAGATGAGGTCGATGGGCGGTTGTAAGGTTTTAGCCTCGAAGTGTCATATAATCAACTGCTTGATGGTAGTGTGCCAGATCGCGGCTCAGGGTCTGGGCGAGACGCAGTGTGCAGTCGTGGGGATGTAGCCCGATGCGTACCCAGCCGTAGCGGGCGGCGCGCCAGCGGTTGAGCTGATTCCACGCAGTCAGCATAGGCACCCGCAGTGCGCGATCTGCTTCATAACCAAGCAGCGGCAGCGAATAATGACAGCCCTGCACCGCATCAAACACGCCATTAAAATATTCATACAGCTCAAACGGGCCATCCGCCATCAGCCGCGCCCGTGAGATCGATCCCATTGCCCAGGCCGGCGGCACATAGAGCTGTGGGCTGTTCAATCCGTGATCAGCAAACCAGGCGTGACTGCGATGCAACAAGGCAAGAATTCCCTCGGCATCGAGTGCGAGATGTTCGGCAACCTGCCGCGAAAACAGCCATGAATGCAGCCGATGGTAGGGGCGACGAATTGTGGTGACATGATGCCGCCAGCCATGCGCAGCAAGACGATAGCCCTGCGCTTGTAACGCCTGAAGCCGCGCCAACGCGGACTCCGACCAGCCCGCGCCAGGCACCACCAGCAAGGTCACGCTGTGCGGCGCACCGAGTGTGGTGCACAATGTCTCAACAGCGGCCAAGGTTCCTGGCATCACATCGTGAACTGAAACCAGTGAGCGTAACTCAGACATGATCAATTCCTCGCAATTGGCCTTTGCCTAATACTTTTAACCAATTGTTTAAATTGTCGGCGTTGATGGTCTCGGCTGCCGTGCGGGCACAGCGGGCGATCTGTTGACGCTGGCTGACATCAAGCTGTTGGAGTCGCGTCAATGCTTCGGTCAAGGATTCATCCGCAGCCATCGCAAACAGCCCCTGCTGGAGTTGTTTCCAGCTTAGGATACCGCATTGCGGTGATACCACAACCAAGCGGGCGCGTGCCATCGCCTCCAGGGCGATGGTGCCAAAGGATTCCACTGTTGATGGCAACACCAGCGCATCAACCTGATCGATGCGCGTTAGCAGCGCACTGCGGTTAATCCAGCCCAGTAGCTCCACATTGGCTAAACGCTGGGCTTGTTGTTGCAGCCAGGGGCGCATCGGTCCTTCACCTGCAATCCAAAAATGCAACTGAGGTAGTGCCTCGGCAGCGGCGATCACTGCTTGCAAATTTTTCTCAGGTGCCAGCCGACCGGCAAACAGCACCCGCTCTAGTGGGCGGTTCAACGGACACAGCGGGGTATCGAGAAACCGCTTGGCAATTGGTGTGCCCATCAGTCCAGTGGTGTGGGCACCCATGGTGCGAACGAGATCGACCATGTGCTGAGAATTGGCCAACACCAAATCGCTGGCGCGAAACAGCCAGCGATTGCAAAAATTAAGATAGGTGCGCGCCAGATAGCCGCGCACTCCGCGTAGCCACCAATCCTGATTGATCGCTGCCAACTGTTCAAAATGGGTATGAAAGCCCACGATAATCCGTAAATTGTGCTGTCGTTGCGCCAGCACCAGCCCCAGCATCGCCCAGGGCCCTGGTGTCGGGATAATCACTGCTTGAGGACGACTGCGCCGCAGACGACGCAGCATGTGCCACGGATTCGGCAACAAAAAACGCTGGGTGGGATCGCCAGGCAGTGGCAGCGGCACCCCACCGTACCACCGTCCCTGTCGATAGCGCGGTGAAATCAGCGACACCTGCGCCCCAATATCGCGCAGATGTTCGGTAAGATCACGATAATAAGCCCCCACTCCGTTGCGCTCTGGCGCGGCATCGGACAGGATTGCCACCCGCAACGGCGGTGGCTGAGGTGCAATGGATTGTGGTGCGGGCATCGCTGGCGCCTTGCCCAAACATGCCGCAATGTTTGGATCAGCATAGACAGCGGCAAATTGCTGGGCGAGCTCTTGCGCATCCAGCGCGAACTCGGCAAGTTGATAGCGATGGCGGCTTTGATAACGCGCACTGGCGCGCGCCTCCAGCACCAAGCGGGCGGAAAATTCGGCTCCCAGTGGCCAATCAAATTGACGATAGATCGTGCTGATCCGTGCATCAAGTTGATCGCGCAGATCGCCCAGTTGCAGCCATGCCTGCCGCTCGGCGGGCACGGTGGCGAGTGCCTGACTGAGATTGAGATAATAAAACTGCAACTGGTCAATCAATCGCTCGCGGATGGCGGCACTCTGTGGTGGAACACCAAAAAATGCCAGCCCATCGCGGATCGAGCTTAATTGCGAGGGCAATGCAGCGACGGGATCGCGCACGCAGACAATAAAGCGGGCATCGGAATAGCTGGCGACCAGGCTGTGCGCCAGTGGGGCAAAGGCGGCATTTTTTGACAATAGCCGTTTTTCGCTGCCATGCACATAAAGATGTTTTTGCAGACAGCGATAGTGAAAGTCAACCAATGCTTGGCGTTCATCTGGTTTTAGATCAGCATCAAAACGCCCAACGCGCCACAGATGTTCGGCAAAGGGAAACGGCAACACCAAAATAAAACAGGACAGCACTGGCAGCAGGGCAAAATAATCTTCTTCTGGCGAGTCCAGACTCATCGGATGCACTGCATCGAGCGCGGCAAATCCACGGCGCTCAATCCAGCGCACCAGCCGCCGCCCAGGCTGCCCGATCAAGCCATCCACTCGCGCCAGCGCCAACCAAAAACGCCGTGCTGAAACCGAGAGCGCGAACAGACATTCCCAGGTGCGAAAGGTGGTGAACTGCGGGTCTTGCGCCAGAATATGATGCAATGTGGTGGTGCCACTGCGTGGCACTCCTAAGATAAACAACGGCTCACGAATCACCACCCGCCGCTCGCCACGAAACAGCAGCTCGTCGGCAAACAGCCCTAGCCAATGCAACAGCAGCACCAACGCCAACAGCGGCAAAAACGCCAGCATCACCAGCCGTCGCCGCCAGCTCACTGCCGTCTCCCCATCTGGGGAGACAACCAACGCCTGCCAACTCCATGCCCCAAAGCGCCGCCAAGTAAGAAAAAACAGTTTCAGCATGATGGTGCTCGTCTGCCGCTGTCTTTTAGTTTTTAATCGACAGAGGATACCCGATCTGGCTCGGAAACCACAGGCGAGATGGTCGTGGTCTCGCGTTTTGGCTCAACAAGCATTGGCATCGTCTGCGGTGGCTCCGGTGCTGGTTCAGGTGCTGGCAGCTCACTAGGGGCTGCTCTGTCCACTGGCTCTGGCTCAGCGGCACTGTCCTGAGCCGTTGCATCGCTCGGTGCGCCCTCTGTTGCTGCATCGCTGGCAGTGGCACGGCGGCGGTTGCGTACCCCACCGCGTCGCCGCCGACTCGAGCGCGAACGCCCATTGCCATCGGCTGATTTTTGCCCCGTCTCATCCTCGGTTGGAGTGGTCAAGATGGCACTATCTTCGCTGTCTGCGGGCGTGGATTCAAGATCGCTGGCGGCAACTTCAGCGGGTGCGGTGCCGCTGGTTTTCTCGCTAGAACGCCGGCTGCGATTGCGGCGGCGGCTGCTGGGGCGTGGCTCGTCGTCGGAGTCCGTGTCCGCCTCGGTGCGTCGTTGACGCGCTGGGCGGCTTGATTCAGGACGCGGGCGAGGTTCAGCAGCGGGCGGGGCTGCTTGGCGTTCTGATTCGCACGATGAGGAAAAAAATGTCACCCAGATGCGTTTGAGGAGACTTTCATTGCGTTGCTGCTGCGCCGAGACATCAGCGGCCGCGTCCTCTAGGTGACGCTCAGCGCGCACGCGTGATTCGCTGCGCTGCGGAACGGGCATGGCTGGCTCAATCGACTTCACCGCTGGCTCATCAACCCGTGGAGGCGGGGCGGCAAACGCTCGCTCGCGTGCTACCGAGGGTTTCGTGCTTGGCACTAGATGATGGCTGGCCTCGTTGTCCTTGTCATGGTCTTGACCACGCAGCCGCTCGATTCGATAGTCTGGCGTTTCAAGATGCTGATTGGGCAGCAGCAGAATGCTGATCTGATGTCGGCGTTCGATCTCAACAATCGCTCCGCGTTTTTCATTAAGCAAAAAGGTCGCCACTGAGATCGGCAATTCTGCCAAGATGCGCGAGGTGCTGTCTTTGAGTGCCTCTTCTTCGATAATCCGCAACAGCGACAACGCCAGCGATTCAACACCTCGGATGGTGCCTTGGCCTTTGCAGCGGGGGCACACAACCTGGCTGGATTCGCCAAGCGAGGGCCGCAGCCGCTGGCGCGACATCTCAAGCAACCCAAAGCGCGAGATTCGTGACAACTGCACCCGAGCGCGGTCTTGTTTGAGGGCATCGCGCAGCCGATTTTCAACCTCGCGCTGATTGCGCGCTGGATTCATGTCGATAAAATCAATCACACAGAGTCCGCCGAGATCGCGCAAGCGAAGCTGACGGGCGATCTCATCAGCGGCCTCTAAATTGGTATTGAGCGCGGTCTCTTCGATGTCGGCGCCCTTGGTGGCGCGTGCTGAGTTGATGTCAATCGAAGTCAAGGCCTCGGTGTGATCGATCACCAGCGAGCCACCGGAGGGCAGGCGCACCTCGCGCTGAAACACCGATTCAATCTGGCTTTCGATCTGATAACGGGTAAATAGCGGCACCTCGTCTTCATAGAGCCGAAGTTTTTTAAGGTTATGTGGCATCACCGAGCGTACAAAGGCGCGCGCTTTCTCGAACATCTTGAGATTATCGACCACAATCTCGCCAATATCGACACGCAGATGGTCGCGGATGGAGCGGATAATGACATCGCTTTCTTGGTAAATCAGAAATGGGGCGTTGCGCTCCTCACCTGATGCCTTGATCGCATCCCAAAGCTGTTTGAGATAATCTAAATCCCATTGCAGCTCCTCGATGTTTTTGCCCACACCAGCGGTGCGCACAATCAGCCCCATATCTTCGGGGATATTGAGCTGGCTTAATGCCTCGCGCAGCTCGGTGCGATCGGCACCTTCGATGCGGCGCGAGACCCCGCCAGCGCGGGGGTTGTTGGGCATGAGCACCAGATAACGCCCGGCAAGCGAGACAAAGGTGGTCAGCGCCGCCCCCTTGTTGCCGCGCTCTTCTTTGTCGATCTGCACGACCACTTCCTGACCTTCTTTGATTAACTCTTTGATGCTTGCTCGGGTGCCCGGCTGGGGTGGCTGGGTGGCATAATAAGCATGGGCAATTTCTTTAAGCGGCAAAAAGCCGTGCCGTTCACCGCCATAATCGACAAAGGCCGCCTCCAAGCTAGGCTCGACGCGGGTAATAATCCCTTTGTAAATGTTGGCTTTTTTTTGCTCTCGCCCGAGTGATTCAATATCAAGGTTAAAGAGCTGTTGACCATCAACAATGGCGACACGCACCTCTTCGGGTTGCGTGGCATTGATCAGCATTCTTTTCATCGTGTATTCCTGAAAGCGCCGCGCAGCATGGAGTTGATCCTTGCCGTGCGCATGGCGCGTTAATATTCTGGCTCATGGTCGCAGGCTGTGCGTCGATCACGATGGCGCGCAATCGCGACGATGAGCGGCGTTTGGTGTTCTGGGGAAGGCAGCGATCTGGTGTTCGATCAGCTCGGCGTACCTGGCTTGTGCATATCGTATTAACTAAGCCGAACAATGCTATAATAGTGCTGCTGCTGGCACAGGGGCGCGTTGATTGGCCGCTAGCAGAGATACGATCAGCCCCCGTCGCTGAGCAAACCAGACACGCTAGATTATCAGTCTTTGATGGCGGTAGCAATTGACCCAATTCGCCTCTTTTACAGCATTAACCAATGTCCCGACCCGCGTTGAAACCCTTGTCATTGCGCCTGATGTCGCTGGCCAGCGCGTTGATAATTTCTTACTCAATTATCTTAAAGGCGTACCGCGCAGCCATATCTATCGTTTGCTGCGCAGTGGTGAGGTGCGGCTGAATAAAAAGCGCGTCAAGCCCGATCACCGACTGTGCGCGGCAGATCAGCTACGCATTCCACCCGTGCGTCGTGCGCCACCCACCGCGCCCCAATCAGCTCCCGCTGCGTTGCGCCAACAACTCACAGCGGCAATTGTGTATGAAGATGAGCGACTATTGGTGATCGACAAGCCGGCTGGCTTGGCAGTACACGGTGGTAGCGGGGTGCAACTGGGGCTAATTGAGGCCTTGCGCCCGCTGCGTCCGCAAAACGAGCTAGAGCTGGTGCATCGGCTGGACCGTGACACCTCGGGCTGTTTGTTGATTAGCAAACGGCGCAGCATGCTGCGCTGGCTGCATGAGCAACTGCGCCACGGCACCATCGAAAAACACTATCAGGCGTTGCTGGTTGGCAGCCTGCCCAAGTCAACGCTGACTGTTGATGCGCCGTTGCGTAAAAATCAATTGCGCAGTGGGGAGCGCGTGGTGACGGTGGATATGCACGGCGGTCGCGCCGCTCGCACAGTGTTTCACAGCCAACAGCAACTGGGGGCGATGACTTTGGTGACAATTCGTTTGCACACTGGCAGAACGCACCAGATTCGCGTTCATGCCGCACACTTAGCAGCACCAGTGGCGGGAGATCAAAAATATGGTGATGCCCAGGCAAACCGCCACTTGCGTGGTTTGGGGCTGAATCGCTTGTTTTTGCACGCCACTGAGCTGTGTATTCCGCTGCCCGAGGATCGCGCCAGTGCCCCACTGCGGGTTCGCGCCCCGCTGCCGCAGGTTCTGGCGCAGGTGTTGAGCCAACTGGATCACTGATGGACAAATTAGAGCTTATTGTGTTTGATTGGGACGGCACGCTGATGGATTCAGCGGCACGCATTGTTGCTTGTATGCGTGCGGCTTTCACCGACATTGGCGCCGAGCCGCCATCCCCGGCCGAGGTGCGCGAAGTGATTGGTTTGGGGCTGGAGGAGGCATTGCTGGCGCTGTGGCCAGAGGTCGATGTCGCGCAGCGTTTGCAGGTCATTCAACGCTATCGGGCGCATTTTTTAGGGCCGACGGTCACCCCTTCGCCGCTGTTTCCAGGAGTTGACGAAGTGCTGAACGCGCTGCATCAACAGGGGCTGTTGTTGGCGATTGCCACTGGCAAAAGCCGCGCTGGGCTTGAGCGCGCCCTAGATGAAAGCGGGCTGCGGTCGTTGTTTCATGCCACCCGCTGTGCTGATGAAACCCGTTCCAAGCCACATCCACAGATGCTGATGGAGCTGCTCGACGAGCTAGGGCAGTCCCCGCATCAGGCGTTGGTGGTCGGCGATACCCTGTATGATATTGAGATGGCGCAGAATGCTTCAGTGGCGGCGGTCGGTGTCAGCTACGGTGTACATGAGCCGCAACGACTGCTCGCGGCCGGGGCGCGGGTGTGTCTTGACCGAATCGATGCCCTGCCCGCGTGGCTTGAACAGCATCACTGGCACTTGCGATAACTCTTTGATATTGTTTGGAGATAAACATGTTAAAATGGCCATTTGGCTCTTCTGACAAGCAGGCACCAACGATTGATGATCCACACTGGGAGCGGGCATTGATTCAAAAAATGGCGTTGGAATTTCTGCGTGAACAGCGCCGCCGCGCCCGCTGGGGGCTGTTTTTTAAGCTGGCGGGACTGACCTATGTGGTCGTCATTTTGGTGATGGTGTATAGCGACGGGCTCAGTGAGGTCAGCGGCACTGAGAGCGCGCACACCGCACTCGTCGAGGTCAAGGGGCTGATTTCTGCTGATACCGAGGCCAGTGCCGATCATGTCATCACTGCGTTGCGCAAAGCCTTTGAAGCCAAGCATGCAAAGGGCATCATTATTCGCATCAACAGCCCCGGCGGCAGCCCGGTGCAGGCCGGCTATATCAATGATGAGATTCACCGTCTCAAAGCCGAGCATCCTGACAAGCCGGTGTATGCCGTTGCTGTCGATGCCTGCGCCTCGGGCGGGTATTACATCGCTGTGGCTGCTGATGAGATCTATGTCGATAAGGCCAGCCTGATTGGCTCGATTGGGGTGCGCATGGGGAGCTTTGGCTTCCATGAACTGATTGAAGAATGGGGCATCGAGCGTCGTTTATTAACCGCTGGCGAACACAAAGCACTGCTCGATCCTTTCCAGCCTTTGGAACACCAAGACCAAGCCTTTGCGCAACAATTATTAGACACCTTGCATCAGCAATTCATCACAGCGGTGAAAACGGGACGCGGCGAGCGGCTGCAAGAGCATCGTGATCTGTTCAGCGGGCTGATCTGGACGGGCGAGGAGAGCATCCGTCTCGGGCTGGCGGATGGCCTTGGCAGCAGCAGCCAGGTCGCCCGCGAGATCATCGGCGCGGAAACCATCGTCCGCTACAGCCGCAAACAAGACCTGTTTGATCGGCTGGTTGACCGCCTCGGCGTAGCGGTTGCCAGCCAACTGGCGCAGATGATGAGCGTCGAGCGGCTGCGGTTTTAAAGCTCAACCACCCCAGGTTTATTCGCCGAGACAAGGACATAATCGAGTCCTGCGTAGACTGTTTTTGCGGAGAAGCGCAATGCCAGCCGCAGTGCCCAGCGTAGCAGTGGATGCAGCCGCTTGAGGGCTTCGGGGTGGGTTTGTAGATAATGATGCAGCGGGGCGTAGACTTGATCGCGAATCGATTCCACTTCGACGGCATCAAAGCCGGCGGCACTGAGCCGCTGGGCATAGGCATCTGCGGTGTAAGCGTTGTCTTTGGGGATCGCAAATTTGCTTGCCACCAGCCACCAGGTCAGCCGCTGGCGCAGGCGTTGTTTAGGCTGATCAGACAACGGCAGCGGAATAATATCAGCAATCACCAGCCGTCCTCCAGGTCGCAACACTCGCCGTGCCTCAGAAAAGAAACGCTCACGGGTTCGAAAATGAAAAGCGCATTCGAGCGCCAGCACCTTGTCCACGGAGCCAGCGGGAATCTGCATCGCAGTTGCCGAGCCGTGGCGCAGATCAATCGCCTGCCCCAGGGCAAGGGCTGCGACGCGCTCGCGAGCAATTGCCACCTGTGAGCGGGTAATATTTAACCCAATGATGCGCTGTGGGCGATAATGTTGCCACCAATAGAGGTCTTGATCGCCGAAACCAAAGCCGACATCTAGCACCTGATCCTCTGCCCCCAGTGCTGCTCGCTCGGCAACCAGGGCGGCGAGTTCGTCACAGGCACTGTCAATATCTCGGGCATGTGTCCAGTAACCGAGATTGAGATACAGCCCACAGGTTGTTGTCGATTGCTGCCCCAGTAGCGTGTAAATTATTGGCGCCTCGCGGCGTTGCAGCGGGTTGAGGAGCCAATCAAATAACGCCAGATGGGTGCCTAGCGACCTGCGGTGCGATGCCTTGAATGTCATCATCTGCTGCTCCAGCTCACAATCAAAAATCACAAAATGAGTGCGAAGATTGAGCCAAAAGTTGCGTTTTTCAGCAAAAATAGCAACAATCTCATTAAATAATCATACAAGGATTCGCGCCCATGTGGTTTAAATCAAAAAAACAGCCGCCGCCTGATGACAGCCAAGCGCTGGCTGTTGATTCGCCCCAGCGCGGTTCTCCAGCCGCCCTCGGCGATGATGTACTGGATCATATTCTCGATACCCTGGCCTCGGTGGTGCGGCTGTTGGGGCAACATGCGTTCGAGACCAGCGATTCTAGCAGCGAGCTGTTTGCAGAACAGTGTGAACAATGGTGTCGCCATATTCTTGTCGGCGCAGCCACGCCAAGTGCGCTTGAAAAACTCGATGATGACCAGCCACCGCCTCGGGTGCCCTTAGAAGCCCGCGACTGGAAGGGACTGTATCACTTTTTGCACCGTCAGCGGCTCGCTGAAGAACAGGCGATTGACACCTCGGTGAGCCTGTTGCGCAACCTGATCATCGATTCGCTCAGCCGCTTTCGTCAGCTCATCGATGAGGATCATAAGCTCGATGAGGCGCTGGATCGCCAACTCCAATCGCTGCGTTTTGTGGTGCGCAATCAGCCGCTAGAGACCGTGCAGGCGCATATTCAAACGACAGTGCAATCGATCTCCGAATTGCTCGATGAAAAACATCGTTCGCAGGATCGTCAGCTTGAGCAGATGCGGTTACAGATTCAGGCGGCGCGTGAAGAAATTCTCAATATGCGCCGCGAGATGGAAGAAGATTCTTTGACTGGCACCCACAACCGCCGCGCCCTAGACAAAGCCATTGCTCGCTTTACCGACTATGCCACCTTCGTCAAAGAAGACCTGGCAGTGTTGATTATTGATGTTGATCATCTCAAGGCAGTCAATGATGTCAAAGGCCATCAAGCCGGTGATGCCATGCTACGCGCAGCAGGCCAAACGCTGATTCGCGCCTTTCCACGAAAAGATGATTTTGTTGCCCGTTACGGCGGTGATGAATTTTGTGTCATTTTGTCACGCACGGATCGTAACACCGCGATACGCTTGGCACAACGCTGCAATGAGTTTTTTCGAGCGCTGGAGATTCCATGGCAAGACGACACCATTCTCTGCACCGTATCCATCGGCGGAGCGAGTTATCACGCCTCGGAATCGATTGAATCCTGTCTGGCGCGGGCTGACCAAGCACTCTATAAGGTCAAACAGGCGGGGCGTGATGACTGGGCGTATGCGGATGATCTGTGTGCGCCTTAGTCAATTCCTAACAGCTCGCGCCAAAAGACCAGTCGTTGTTCTAGCACCTGCTGTTGCAAGTTCAGTTGCTTGATTTGGTGTTCAGTGAATTCGGCGACACGCTGGTTCATGTAAATTTCCAGCCGCAGGCGGTGTTGTTCGATAAATAAGGATTCGCGCTCGGCAGTTAGGGCGCCGACGCGTCCGAGGAGCACATCATACTGCCATTGTTGCAGAACCGGCGAGGTGACTTTGGTGTATACGCCGCAGAGTAGCAGCAACATGGTGATGAGAAAAAGCAGCAAGCAGTAGACAATAAACCACCATCTGGAGGCTTGCTGCAAAATCAAGCCCCGCTCGCGGTGGGCGTGCAGGGCTTGCATGGTCAAACCACGAGCAACTTAGTTGATTTTGGGGGCAAGTTCGCCCTTGGTGTAGCGATCAGTCATCGCTTCCAAGGATAACACCTTGATTTTCGAGGCATTGCCAGCGGTGCCAAAGGCTTCGTAGCGAGCGATGCAAATTTCTTTCATCGCCTGGGTGGCAGCGGCAAAATATTTGCGCGGATCAAAGTTTTTGCGGTTTTCTGCCAGATTGCGGCGGATCGCGCCAGTGGAGGCCATGCGCAGATCGGTATCGATGTTGACTTTACGCACACCGTGCTTGATGCCTTCGGCGATTTCTTCAACGGGTACGCCGTAGGTCTCGCCCATGTCGCCGCCAAATTGGTCGATAATTTTCAGCCATTCTTGAGGCACTGAAGACGAGCCGTGCATGACCAAATGGGTGTTGGGAATGCGGGCGTTGATCTCTTTAATGCGCTGGATGGCGAGAATATCGCCCGTTGGTGGACGAGTGAATTTGTACGCCCCGTGTGAGGTGCCAATGGCAATCGCCAGCGCATCAACATGGGTTTTCTTGACGAAATCCGCCGCCTCTTCGGGATCGGTCAACAGTTGGCTGTGATCCAGCGTCCCCTCGGCACCAATGCCGTCTTCTTCACCTGCCTGACCGGTTTCCAGCGAGCCTAAGCAGCCCAACTCGCCCTCGACCGAGACCCCGCAAGCATGAGAAATCTCGACCACGCGGCGGGTGATATCGACATTGTATTCATAGCTGGTCGGGGTTTTGCCGTCTTCACCCAATGAGCCGTCCATCATCACTGAGCTAAAGCCCAGTTGAATTGAGCGTTGGCAGACTGCCATTGAGGTGCCATGATCCTGGTGCATACACACTGGAATATGCGGCCATTCCTCAATCGCAGCGAGAATCAGATGCCGCAAAAAGGGTGCGCCAGCATATTTGCGCGCCCCTGCCGAGGCCTGCACGATCACTGGTGAATCGGTGGCATCGGCGGCCTCCATGATCGCGCGCATCTGTTCTAAATTGTTGACATTAAATGCGGGTACGCCGTAGCCGCGTTCAGCGGCATGGTCTAGCATTTGGCGCAGTGAAATCAGTGCCATAAGGTCTCTCCTGAGGTTAAATGATAGGGAACATAAAAAATTGGGATCGGGGCATCAATCATCAGCCAGTAGATGATGTTCGCCAACACGCATAATTTTCATAATGTTGGTCTGACCTTCAACACCGCTGCGATCCCCTTTGGTGATGATCACCAGATCGCCATCGCACACTGTACCACGGCGCAACAGTTCTTCGATCACTTCTTTGTTGACTTGATGAATGTCGGTGCTGGCGACATCGAAGCTCACTGGATACACGCCTCGAAACAGCGTGACCTTGCGCCGCGTATCGACATTGCGGGTCATGGCATAGATCGGGATTCCAGAACTGATGCGCGACATCCATTTGACCGTGGAGCCAGTTTCAGTCAGCGCGGCAATTGCTTTGACCCCCAGATGATTGGCGGTGTACATCGCCGCCATGGCGATGCCCTCATCCACCCGTCCAAACACCGAATCAATGCGATGTCCTGAGCGGCGGACATTTTTTTCTGCCTCTTCACAGATGCGATCCAGTGCCGCGACCACCTTGGGCGGATTTTTGCCAATGGATGATTCAGCCGACAGCATCACCGCATCGGTGCCATCCAACACCGCATTGGCGACATCAAACACCTCAGCGCGGGTTGGAATCGGGCTGTCGATCATCGACTGCATCATCTGAGTGGCGGTGATGACCACACAGTTGCGGCTGCGTGCCAGATGAATCAACTGCTTTTGTACCGCTGGCAATTCAGCATCGCCAATCTCAACGCCCAGATCGCCACGCGCCACCATCACCGCATCGGAGGCATCAATGATCGCTTCCAATTGCCCCAGTGCCTCGGCGCGTTCAATCTTGGCAACGATGCCACCCCGTCCACTGGCTGCTTGCAACAGCGCACGGGCTTGATGGACATCATCGGCGGTGCAAACAAAGGACACCGCCAGATAATCAGCCTCAATCGCGGCAGCAAATTCAATGTCGGCTTTGTCTTTGTCGGTCAGTGCCAGAGCAGACAGCCCGCCGCCCTGTTTGTTGATGCCTTTATTGTTGGACAGTGCGCCGCCGATGACGACCTCGCAGTCGATGCGCCCACCAGCGACAGTCCGCACCAGTAGCTCAATCGCGCCATCATCCAGCAGCAGAGTATCGCCAGGGCTGACATCCTGGGGTAGAGTTTTGAAGGTCGTGCCAACACGCTGTTGATCGCCACCATCCAGCGGACAGTCGATATCGATGCAGAATGGATCACCCACCGTCAGCTCAATCGCACCACAACGAAATTGTCCGATGCGAATCTTTGGCCCTTGCAGATCCACCAAAATGGCGACCTCGCGCCCCAGTGCCTTGGAGCGTTCACGAATCTGCACGGCACGCGCCTGATGACGGGCATGGCTGTCGTGCGATAGATTCAGCCGTGCTACATCAAGCCCGGCGTTGATTAGGGCATCCAACACCTGTGGCGGATCGGTT
>SKYD01000090.1 GCA_007128075.1 Thiorhodovibrio sp. | reverse complement strand
GGTGTACAATGAAACTCGCTTTGCATCTGCCTGATGAGGCAGCACAGTTGGCGTTTGGTCAGCGGTTCGCGCCCTGGCTGATGGGGTGTGCTGGGGTGATTTTTTTAATCGGCAATCTGGGTGCCGGCAAGACCACCCTAGCGCGCGGCATATTGCGCGGCTTAGGTGTCAGCGGCATTGTGCGCAGCCCCACCTATACCCTGATTGAGCCGTACATAATCAACGAATGGACGGTGTACCATCTCGATCTTTATCGGCTCAGTGACCCCGAAGAACTGGAGTATCTGGGGTGGCGCGACCTACTTGCTGAGGGCGGGCTGTTGCTGATTGAGTGGCCAGAGCGTGGAGCCGCAGTGTTGCCCGCCCCCGAATTAACCATTGAGATTACCCCCGATGGCAGCGGGCGGCGGGTGCAGATGAGTGGACAGGGGCGCGGGACCGCATGGCTCGAACAGCTAGGCAGTGGTGGCATTGCCGACCCCGCGCCCTGGCTGTGCTGATTGCTCATACTTAAAAGTTTTTTTAAGAACAAAAGCCAACATTACTATTTTATTGGATTTTTTTGAAAACCCTGCTATCCTTTAAGAAGGAAAATCTCGAAGTCCCTTCATTGCTCTAGGAATGTCTTTGATCGAGTCTTCGTGTTGAACTTCACGAGGTGGCGCGATGAACCGAATACTGCTGTTATGTTTGCTGTTTTTACCGTTGACGCTCGATGCCGCACAACTGGTCGTCCATGATGCGCGGGTTTCGAGCCAACCTGATTTGACTCGAATTGTGCTCGATACCTCGCAATCGGTATCGCATCACAAGGTCTTTTCGCTGTCGAATCCAGCGCGGCTGGTGATTGATCTCACCGATGCACAGTTGAAGGCGAATTTGCCAGTCCCATCGACTTCGGATCATTTTTTGCAGCGTATCCGCGCTGGCGTGCGGGAGGGCAAAGACCTTCGTATCGTGCTTGATCTCAAGCAATCAGTGCGTGCCAAAAGCTTTCGTTTGCAGCCCGATGGCCGCTTTGGGCATCGGCTAGTGATCGATTTGTTCCCCAGAACGGACGAGCCAGTGGCGACCAAATCGCTGCCCAATGCCAGAACCGCGCCAACTGTTACCGCACGGCGCGATGCGATCATCGCCATTGATGCCGGTCACGGTGGCAAAGACCCTGGTGCGATTGGTGCCGGTGGGCTGCAAGAAAAAGAGGTCACGCTGGCGATTGCTCGCAAGCTCGCCACCAGAATCAATCGCCAGCCGGGGCTGCGTGCTGTGTTGGTGCGCGATGGTGATTATTTCATCCCACTGCATGAGCGGATTCAGATTGCCCGCCGCCATCGCGCTGATCTGTTTTTGTCGATCCACGCTGATGCGTTCCATGATCCCAAGGTGCGCGGCTCGTCGGTGTTTACGCTCTCCGAGCGCGGGGCGACCAGTGAGGCGGCGAAATGGCTGGCGGCACGCGAAAACAAGGCCGATGTGATTGGCGGCATTGATTTTAGTAGAAATCGTGAGGTGGCTGGTGTGCTGATGGAGATGAGCCAAAACTTGACCATGGAACAAAGTGGGGTTGCCGCGCAAAAGGTGCTCAACAAACTTGGTCAGGTGAATCATCTTCACCAATCGCGGGTGCAATCGGCAGGCTTTGCAGTGCTGCGCGCCCCCGATATTCCTTCGATGTTGATTGAGGTCGCTTTTCTCACCAATCCCGAGGAAGAAGAGCGACTGCGTGACCGCCAGTTTCGTGAACGCATTGCTGACTCGCTGGTCATTGCGGTCAAACGCTACTTTGAGGATTATCCACCGCCACGGGTGATGCTTGCCGAAGCCGATGCCTCCGCTGGCGAGCCCAGACGCTATGTCATCGAACGCGGCGATACGCTGCTTGATATTGCCCGCAACTATCAGGTCAGCCTCTCGGCCTTGCGCCAGGCCAATCAGCTCCAAGATGATCGGATTCGGGTTGGACAGGTGTTGAGGATTCCAGAAAGCTGATGCGGATTCATGTGCTGGCACCGCAGTTGATCAATCAGATCGCTGCTGGTGAAGTGATCGAGCGGCCGGCCTCGATTGTCAAAGAGCTGGTTGAGAATAGCCTCGATGCGGGGGCAACGCGCATCGAGGTGCAGCTTGAGCGCGGCGGGATCAAGCGTATTCTGGTGCGCGACAATGGCCAGGGCATGAGTGCTGAGGAGCTGCCCTTGGCGTTGGCTCGCCATGCCACCAGCAAGATCGCCAGTCTTAGCGATCTGGAGCGGGTGACAACGTTGGGCTTTCGCGGCGAGGCACTTTCTAGCATCGCCTCAGTCTCGCGGCTGCGGCTGCTGTCACGACAGCAAGATGCCGCCACCGCTTGGCTGTTGATCAGCCAGGGCGATGCGCCGATCAGTCCACCGGCGCCAGCCGCGCATCCCGTCGGCACCAGCATGGAGGTGCGCGATCTATTTTTTAACATTCCCGCCCGGCGTAAATTTCTACGCACTGAACAAACCGAGTTTGGACATATCGACACCCTAATTCGGCGGCTGGCACTGGCGCGACCGGATGTCAACTGGCAGCTTGAGCACAATCAACGCTCGATCTTAACGCTGTCAGCAGTAGACGAATCGGCACACCACACCAGACTTGCTGAGGTATTGGGAAAAGACTTTGCCGCCGAGGCGTTGGTGGTCGATGAACACGGCCTCGGCTTCCATCTCGCCGGCTGGGTCGGGCAGCCAACCATGGCGCGCAGCCAAAGCGACCGCCAGTTTTTTTTCGTCAATGGGCGGTTGGTGCGTGATCGTCTGGTCGCCCATGCTGTCCGCCAGGCGTATCAGGATGTGCTGGCACCGGGTCGGCATCCAGCGTTCGTGCTGTTTTTTACTCTGTCGCCAACGGCGGTCGATGTCAATGTGCATCCTGCCAAGCACGAGGTGCGCTTTCGCGACAGCCGCCAAGTACACGATTTTATCTTCTCTGTTTTGCAACGCCGTCTTGCGGCTGGCACGCTGGCACTGACATCAGCACCGGCATCCGCATCGGTTCAAGCATCTGCCGCTCCACCGCCAGCCAGCCCGGCACCACGCAGTTTTGCGGTACACGAAAGTTCCTCGGCCTATCGTGCGGCGCAAGATCTGCAACAGCCGCCGACTGCTGCTGAAGAAGAGGTGACCGCCGAGAAAATAACAGAAGCACCACTGGGCTACGCGCTGGCGCAACTCAATGGCATCTATATTCTCGCTCAACACCGCGATGGCCTGGTGCTGGTGGACATGCACGCCGCCCACGAGCGCATCTGTTACGAACGACTAAAAACCAACTGGGCGCAAGGGTCGCTACAGCGCCAGCCGCTGTTGTTGCCAGTGACTTTCAATGTCACGCCAGCCGAGGCCGATGTGGTCGAGGCACAGCAAGATTTTTTTGAGCAACTGGGCATTGGGCTTGATCGCTGGGGCGCGAGTCAAATTGTCGTGCGCGAGCTGCCCATGATTTTAGGCGAGGTCGATGCCGAATCGTTGGTGCGCGATCTGCTGGCTGATGTGATCGCCCTTGGCAGCAGCAGCCGTGTCAGCGATGAGGTGCAGCGGATTTTAGCAACCATGGCCTGTCATGGCTCGGTGCGTGCCCATCGCAGCCTAAAACTTGACGAGATGAATGCGTTGTTGCGCACCATGGAACACACAGAACGCATTGATCAATGCAATCACGGACGGCCAACCTGGATCAAGCTCGCCATGACTGAACTCGACGCGCTGTTTCGGCGCGGTCGCTGATGCTGCCGCCCGCGATTTTACTCACCGGTCCAACTGCCGCTGGCAAAAGCGATTTTGCCCTTGAGCTAGCAACCTGCTGGAACTGCGAGATCATCAGTGTTGACTCGGCTTTGGTCTATCGTGGGCTGGATATCGGCACCGCCAAGCCCTCTGCTGCGGTGCAGGCGCAGGTGCCGCATCATCTGATTGACATCAAAGACCCCAGCGAACAGTATTCCGCCGCCTGTTTTCGCGCCGACGCACTGCAGGCGATGCAGCAGATCACCGCCAGCGGCCGGATTCCGCTGTTGGTGGGTGGCACACAGCTCTATTTTCGCGCACTTCAGCACGGACTCGCTCCCTTGCCCGAGGCCGATGCGCCCACCCGCACTCAGTTGCAGCACGCCTTGGCACAACGCGGACTGGCGGGCTTGCATCAATGGCTGGCTGAGGTCGATCCAGCGACGGCAGCGCGGGTACATCCGCACGATCCACAACGGATCATGCGCGCTCTGGAAGTGTTTCTTATCACTCGGTTGCCTTTGAGTGTGCATTTGGCACAGGCACAGCAGCAATCAGCACTGCCTTATCGCACCCTAAAATTGGTTTACTGTCCCTATCAGCGTGAGCTGCTCCGCCAGCGCATTGCCGAGCGGTTTGATGCCATGCTGGCGGCGGGATTTGAACAGGAGGTGCGCACCCTGTGGGCGCGCGGGGATCTCAGCCCGGAGATTCCTGCGTTGCGCAGTGTCGGCTATCGTCAGATGCTAGACTATGTATGCGGACGGAGTGATTTTGACCGCATGCGCGAGCGGGCAATCATTGCCACCCGTCAACTCGCCAAGCGGCAGTTGACCTGGCTGCGTGCCGAACCTGATGCCCAGTGGATCGATCAGCCAGCACTGGGGCGACAATTGGTGGCGCAGTGGCTGTCGGCTTGAGCAAATCCAGCGACGGTGGGGCGATCAAGGCGTACTATATGGTTCCATGAAGCAAACCATCCAACTTCGCTTAAGTCAGCAGTTGACCATGACTCCGCAGTTGCAGCAGGCAATTCGCTTGCTGCAACTCTCGACGCTGGAGCTGCAACAGGAGATTCAGGAGGCACTGGAGTCGAATATCATGCTCGAAAGCGCGACTGAGGACACAGCGACTGTGGACACCGCTGAGTCGGCACTGCGCGCCGAGCAGCCGCTGCAACTCAACAACGAGACGCTGCCCAAGGAGCTGCCCGTTGACAGTCAGTGGAGCGATACCTATGACAGCGAGAGCAGCGAGCAATTTTATCCCAACCGCTCAGTGGTCAACCGTGATGACGGGGCCTATGATCGGCTGGCAGGCCTTGCTGCGCCGACGACCTTGCATGATTATCTGAATTGGCAGCTCAATTTAGCGCGGTTGAGCGACCGCGATTTGGCGATTGCCACTGTGTTGATCGATGCCATTGATGCCAATGGCTATCTGAGGCTTGATCTTGACGAATTGCCAGCGATTCTTAATGATCCCAGTGTGGAACAAGATGAGATCATGGCCGTGCTGCATCGGGTGCAGATGTTTGAGCCACCCGGAGTGGGGGCGCGTGATCTGCACGAGTGTTTGGTTTTACAATTGCGCCAGCTTGTAGCGACCACTCCAGCAGCGCAGCAGCCAACGCTGGCGCTGGCACAGCAGCTTTGTGATACGCAGTTTCAGCAGTTGGCGCGGCCTGATTTAGAAGCATTGTGTCATGTCACCGCTGCCACCAAGCCCCAGGTGCGAGCGGCACTGGCGCTGATTCGTTCGCTGAATCCACGGCCAGGCGCACTGGTCAGCGCACAGCGTTTCGAGTACATTATCCCTGATGTCTTGGTGCGCAAGCGCGAAGGACGCTGGCAAGTGGCGCTGAATCCTGAGATCATTGCCCGCTTAAGGATCAATGACCGCTATGCCGCGCAATGTCAGGTTAAGCGTGCCGAGCGCACCGAACAGACCGCAGTCTTGAAAACGCATTTACAGGAAGCGAAGTGGTTGATTAAAAGCCTGGAGAGCCGCAATGACACTGTATTGCGGGTCGCTGATAAAATTGTCGAATTGCAGCAAGGTTTTTTTGATTATGGCGAAGAGGCGATGCGCCCCTTAGTGTTGCGCGATGTCGCCAATGATCTCGATTTGCATGAATCGACGGTCTCACGGGTCACGACCCAGAAATTTATGGATACTCCACGAGGAATTTTTGAATTTAAATTCTTTTTCTCAAGTCATGTCAATACCATTTCAGGGGGTGAATGTTCGTCAACCGCAATTCGTGCCTTGATCCGCAAATTGGTAGCAGCCGAGCTGCCAACCAATCCGCTTAGCGATCAAAAAATCGTTAAAATTCTAGCGGAACAGGGCATCGAAGTGGCACGACGAACCGTCGCCAAATACCGCGAGGCACTGGGTATTCCATCCTCGACTGAGCGCAAACGCCTGACCTGACAGTGCGTTTGTTTATTTAGGAGCTGCTATGCAAATTAATCTCACGGGGCACCATGTCGATATCACCGAGCCATTGCGTGACTATGTCGACAGCAAGTTCGAGCGCTTAGAGCGCCATTTTGACCACGTGATGAATGCGCACGTTATCTTGAGTGTCGAAAAACTGCGCCAAAAAGCAGAAGCGACACTGCAAATCAACGGCGCCAATCTGTTCGCCGATGCGGTGCATGAGGATATGTATGCCGCCATCGACGGTTTGATCGACAAGCTCGACCGTCAGGTCCTGAAATACAAGGAAAAACGCCAAAGTCATCGGGGCGCAATGAGCGCGCGGGGCGCAATCGAGCAAGAGCTTGCCGCCTCAACCGATGAGACATTGGAGGATGAGCGCGACAACTAAATGTTGAGCGCGTTGGACAATCATTGATTCACCCTGCCGGAAGCGGCGAAGCGTCGCTTCCGGTTTTTTATTCCACTGGAGCCCTAGTGTTTACCTTCCCTTTACATCTGATTGTTGAGCCACGAATTGTTTCCCGTGCCAAGATCAGCAGTAAAAAGCGGCTGTTGGAAACACTTGCAGAACTGCTGGTGCATGATCGCCCGGAGCTTGATGCAGGTGAGGTCTTTGAGCGGCTGCTTGAGCGCGAGCGGTTGGGCAGCACCGCGCTTGGCCATGGCATCGCGCTGCCGCATGCCCGCATGACCCACATCTCCGATTCACTCGGTGCGCTGGTGCAGGTGCATGAACCGGTTGACTTTGATAATCAGCCCGTTGATTTAGCCCTGGCTTTACTGGTGCCACAGGAGGCCACCGACCTGCATCTTCAGTTACTGTCTAATTTGGCGGCGATGTTTAGCGACCCGGTATTGCGCAACCAGCTGCGCACACTTGAAGAGCCTGAACTGTTGCTTCTCACACTCCAACGGTGGAAATCTTCAACATGAGCCAACAGCATAAGAGTAGGGGCGGTTCGCGAACCGCCCCCCGCGCACCCTAGAAAAAAATCGATCAAGCGGTCTCGTCGAGCAAGGGAGCACTGGCAGGTGGCCGTTTTTTGCGCCAGCCCTGTTTGGCGTGCAGATTGGCGACTTCTAGTGCTCGGGATTCTAGTTGCGCCCGCAGGCGGTATAAATTCTCATTAAGCAGTGCCACGCTGTCATGCTGCTGCGCCAAAAAGCTGGTATTGACGCGATTGCCTTGCAGACTCAGCGTAATCAGCACCGGCCCCAAGTTGGGCAAATCCAGCCGCAGTTCTAGGCTCCAGCGTTCTTCGTCCTCATCCTCTCCCACCTGATCGCGCTGAATATCCGCCTCCAGCGCATGCAAGCCTTCGCTGCTATGAAAAGGCATCTCCAACGCCCAACGATTAGTGTCCGCACCGCTATCAAGGGTTTGCAACTGATGAGAAACCACTTGCTTGAGCATGCCATCAACATCTCGTGCCAGATTGGACGTTTGCCCCAGCATCTGGGTCAGCCGTTGGGTGACATTCTGGGTCAATAGCGATTGGTGTTGTATCGACTGATAACGCGAGAGCTGACCTGGGGTTGGCTGTGTTGACGATGGCTGCGGTGCGAGTGGCTGACTGGCTGCCCGCGCTGTTCTAGGTGAGGCGGATGCGGTCGAGGGCGTTTGGGTGCGCTGGCGCGGTTGAGATTTGGTTGTCCGTTGCTGATTAGGAGCGCGATTGAGCTGGCGCAGTTGGGCGGCCAGCCGCAGCAATTGGCTTTTGAGATCATGGCTGAGTGTCCGCCGCGACGATTGTCCAGCGGCAACCTGCCCCAGCATCGCCTCAAGCCAGATGCCCGACTGGTTGAGTGCTTGTTGTAATTGTGCAGGGTTGGTGAGCTGCTGGGCTGTTGGCAACTGGGCGAGCAGTTGATCCAGACTTTGATGCACACTTTGCGGCAATAACGGAGTCGGTGAGGCCTTGGTATCGGCTTGCACCAAGGTATGCCGCCACTGTTCTAAAGTCGTGGTCAGTGGTCGCGCCTCGGGCAGATGTAGCCGCAGTTGTTGATTGACCCATTGCGGTGCTTGCGCGCCCGTGCGCTCAGGAATAATTTTTAGTAAAACTGAAGGTTTAAGGGCGACGACCTCAGCAGAGAGCTGGCGCGGGGAGCCTTGCAGCAGCGCATTGTCTTTGTTTGGTACGGCGGGCTGACCACTCAGCGAGCGGATGAACAAGTCACCGGTATGACGCAGCCGCTCCATCAGCGGCTGATCACGCGGCAGGGTGTTGAGATGCTGCATCAACAACTGACTGAGATCGCCCGTCACCCGCACCCGCATCGGTGCCGACCACTCGCCGCTACTGCCTGCACCTGACTGTGGACGCAATTGAACCAATAGCTCATTGGCATTCAGCACACTACGCAGCCGCACATCAAGCTGTTGCCCGGGGCTTAACGCCAGTTGGAGCGGGCTGGTGGTTTTGGCAAGTGCTGGGGTTGATCCAGAGCCAACAGGCGTTGGTGTGGTGGGCCCATAACGCTCAGTTGCGCCTCGCGTCGGCTGGTTTGGCTGGGGAGGGATGCCAGTTTGATTGGGCGGCAGAATCACACTCATCGGTAAAAACTGCTAAACGCTACGGGTGATGTGGTTGGTATTCAGCTCAAGATCCCTGCGCCCATCGGCATGATAGGTGGTGATGGTTTCCTGACCGAGCAGAAGGGCCAGCGAGCGAGTAACTTGATCGCGGCGGCGCTCGATGCTCTGGGCGTTGGCATCATTGAGCTGACGACAGCGCCACACGATGTCTTGCAACTCGCGCCACAGATCAGCGACATAATCCGCCTCATCGAGGGCATTGATAAAATCAGCCACCCCCTCGGGGGTAAAGGGATAGCCAGCGGCGGTGATCTGACGCGCCTGGCGCTGGGTGTCGCGCTCAAGCTGCGCACTGGCTGATTGTTTTTGCGCCACAATGGTTTGCAATTCGGAAGGGTCTCGCGCCTCAATGGCACAGGTTTCGTCAAGCAAGATCGTTTCTAGCTGCAACGCCAAGGTGATTGAGCCATCTAGCGATTCGATAAACTGCTCCGTTTGATCCATACAACAGCCACCATAAAGTGAACACTTAACTAAGCAGGCGTTCTAGCTCAAGCATTTTGCTGGCAAGTCGCTTGCTATCGATTAGATAGCGGCCTTCAGCAATTGCGGTCTTGAGGGCTTGCACCCGCGCCTCGTCAAAGGGCACCGTGAGCGCGTCCTGATGTGCGACCTGAAAGGCGCGCGCCGTTGGGGTGAGTTGAACATCCTCATCGGACGCGGCGGAGGATTGCGTCGCCGGGGATGGTGTAGCTTGCTGAGATCGCGCACCGGATCGGGGCTTATCCAATGTGCCAGGTCTGAGTTTGCGTATATCCATTGTTCTTTAATGTTAAAAATGAAAAGCGATATTTTCTAAAGAACGGCACGCAGGCGCGAAACCTAAAGCTAAAGCGGAATGCGCACAATCCCCGGTGCTTCGACAATGCCCTCAAGCTCGCGGCGGCTGGCGCGGTTGCGCACCCGAATGCGAGCACCTTCGTGGCCATTTTCTAGTGCTTCACCCTGGGCACTGACGGTCAGCCGCCCGGCGGTGGAAATCAGCGTGACCAACTGGCCGCGCTCGACCATCAGCGGCGGGGCAATGTGCGCATCAATGATCACCTGTCCCGGGGTGAGGGCGCGTCTGGACTGCATCCCAACCACCTGACCAAGATCGTTATAATAGCCGCTAAATAAGTCTGCGGTTTGGCGGTGTTCTAGGCGCACATGTGATGGCTGAATGATCTGTTGGCGGCTGATGGGTTGCGCCACGATCACCACGCTATCATAACGCTCTACGCGCCCGGTGACAAAAATCGACCAGGGCACTGGGGCCGCACAGCGCACATTCACCGTGGTGTTGCCGATGAGTTTCGCCCCCGGCGCCAGCTCGACGCTCAAATCTTTTTCACAGCGCCGCAGGCGCAGCCGCGAATCTGTTGCATCGACGCTGATGCGGGTCTCGCCCCCTTGATCGGCAGTGGCGCGATGCAAAAAAGTGCGGGCACTGCGCATAATATTCTCTAATGGCTCATGCTGCTGTTCGGCTTGCAGTGGGCTTGCAGCACCTAAGCCAAGGCAGATAAGTAGCCCAATCGCCAGGCGAGTTGGCCAGGCTTGCGGCTGATTGCTAAGTCTTCGTTGCTTGACCATAAAAATTTTGTATGACTATCTTGAAAAAACACTGCACAAATCATGCACCAAATGATTAGGCTAGGCTATCATGTATTTCGTGCGATCAATTGTTAAGGTGCGGCTGGAGGGCGGTAAATGAGTCAGTTTATTGACGATATTGATCAGCGTACCCGAATGGTCGGTCAGAACCGGATGGAGCTGTTGCTGTTTCATCTTGGCGGTGACCAGGTATTTGGGATCAATGTGTTTAAGGTGCGTGAGGTGATTGCTCGCCCGCAGTTGCGGCAATTGCCTGGTTCTTCTCCTATTGTGTGTGGGATTGCCACCATTCGCAAGCAAACGGTGGCAATCATCAATCTCGCGCGGGCGATTGATTTTCCAGCCTGTTCGATTGACCAAAGCCCCGGCGCCAAGGTCATCGTCACCGAGTTTAATCGCTCGGTGCAGGGTTTTTGGGTTGCAGGTGTTGATCGCATTGTCAATGTCAACTGGGATGCGGTCAAACCACCACCACGGGGCACTGGCCATGAGAGTTATTTGGTTGCCGTCACCGAGATTGACAAGCGATTGGTCGAAATCATTGATGTCGAGCGCGTCTTTGCCCAGATTAATCCCTTGCGTTCTGAGATTTCTAGCGAATTGCAGCACCAGGGTGAAAGCCAAGATGGCCCCCGCCGCGTTTTGGTGGTGGATGATTCGATGGTGGCGCGCAAACAAATCGAGCGCAGCGTGCAAGAATTGGGGTTTGAGGTTGAAACCCATTCCGATGGCCGTGCCGCGCTGGAGTATTTGGAAAGCTTGGTGACCAATGGTGGGCTGGAGGATCTGGCGTTGGTGATCTCGGATATCGAGATGCCGCGCATGGATGGCTACACCCTGACGCGGCATATTCGCGAACATCCGCAACTCAAGGGCTTGGGTGTGGTGCTCCATTCGTCGCTAAGTGGTCAATTTAACTCCGAACTGGTGCAGCGTGCAGGTGCCAATGATTTTCTGCCAAAATTTGACCCCAACGAGTTGGCAACGGTTGTGCTCAAACATTGCCGCCGGTCATGATGTTCAACGCCGCGTGATGCGCCAAATTTTTTATTTATTAGGGTTTTAATTCGTGATTGATCCGCAGGACTACGCTGAATTCTCTCGCTTTTTATCGGAATGCTGTGGTCTGGTGTTAGGCTCCAACCGTCAGTATCTCGTCTCCAGCCGGCTGTCGCGGCTGCTCAATGATTTTTCCTTTGCCAGTGTCGAGCAACTGCTGCATGCCTTGCGCAGCTCGACCAATCCGGCATTGAAATCGCGGGTCATCGACGCGATGACCACCAACGAAACCTCATGGTTTCGTGACAACTATCCGTTTGAGATTTTGCGCCAGATCATCTTGCCAGAGCTTGCAAAACAGCGCCGCCCGATCCGGGTGTGGTCGGCGGCCTGTTCGAGCGGGCAGGAGCCTTACAGCATTGCCATGGTGGCAGCGGAGTGGGAAGCAAGCCAACCTAGCAAGCAAAGTTCGGTCAGCATCGTGGGCACGGATCTTTCTGAGACAGTGCTCAAAGAGGCCCGAGAAGGTTTGTATGATGGACTGAGCATCGTGCGCGGGCTGTCGCCAGAGCGGCGCAAACGCTATTTTGACACCGTGGGCGATGGTCATCGCATCAAACCCGAGATCAAACGCCGGGTGCGCTTCCAGAAGCTCAATCTGATGGAATCCTACAGCATGCTCGGCAAGTTCGATATCGTGTTTTGCCGCAATGTGCTGATTTATTTCTCCGCCGAAACCAAGCGTCATGTTTTTGACGGCATCGCCCGTCAGATGGAGCCAGGCGGCTATTTGTTCGTGGGCGCGTCTGAGTCGGTGGCATCCTACACCAAAGCGTTTGAGACCCAACGCACCCCGCACGGCTCTGTGCTGCGGCGCGTGTAAAATTCAGAGCAGCAGATTGCCGTTTTGCCTTGGTCTAAAAATTGCTTGCTAGGGGGCATCAGACACTCTCTTGGCAATTAGGGTCAAACGATATGGGAATCTCGCTCGATAAAGCACTCGGCATTCAGCCAGCCACCATCAGGCTGCGCACGGAGCGCCTAGAGCTGCTTGCCTCCAATCTCGCCAATGCCGATACCCCAGGCTACAAAGCCCGTGATATTAATTTTCTTGAGATGTTGGATGCGGCAACCACGGGCGGCAATATGTTGCCGCTGGCGCGCACCCAAGCCCGACATCTCTCACCACCCCCCGATGCGATGCCAATGAATCCCGAGCGGATGTATCGCGTACCCTCACAGCCCTCACTCGATGGCAACACCGTCGATCCTCAGCTTGAACATGCTGCATTCACCGAAAACGCGATGCACCTTCAGGCCAGTCTTGAGTTTATCGAACGCCGGTTTTCGGGGCTTCAATCGACATTGAGGATTGATCCATGAATTTTTTTAGCGTCTTTAATACCTCGGCTTCGGCATTGAGCGCGCAGTCGGTGCGCCTGAATGCCGTCGCTTCCAATCTCGCCAATGCCGAGGTTGCCTCCAACACCCCAGAAGACACCTACAAACCCAAGGAGGTGCTGTTTCAAACGGTGTTGGATCAAAACAACCCAAGCGGCACCACCACGCCGGTGCGCGTTCTCGGCGTGATCAGTTCGCCCGCCGAGCCAGTGGCGACCTATCTGCCCAATCATCCGCTCGCCAATGACGAGGGCTATGTGTTTAAGCCTGCTGTCAATGTGGTCGAGCAAATGGCGAATATGCTCTCGGCCTCACGCAGTTATGAGGCGAATGCTGAGGTGATGAGCACCACCAAACAACTGATGCAGCGGGCGTTGCGCATCGGCAGCCAGTGATTATTTGTTTAAGGATTAGGCGACATGTCAGCGATCTCATCTGAATTACTCGACCAACTCGGGCTTAGCCGCCCCGAGCTAGGGCGTGCGCAAGAAGAAAAACGCAATCATCTTGGGCAGTCTGAATTTCTCAAGCTGATGACGGTGCAACTGGCGAACCAAGATCCGTTTTCACCGATGGAAAACGGCGACTTTATTGGTCAGATGGCGCAGTTTTCAACCGTGACCGGCTTAGAGAGCCTCACCCAATCCTTTGGCTCCTTAGCGCAAACCCTCAGCCAAGGCCAGGCACTGCAAGCAGCGAGCTTAGTTGGGCGCGAGGTGTTGGTTCCGACTGAATTTGGTCATCTCAATGAAGGTGGCACCATTCAGGGCGCGCTAGAGCTACCTAATTCAGCCACCTCTGCTAGGGTGGAAGTGGTTGATTCCAGCGGGCAACTGGTGCGAATCATCGCGCTAGACAACACCGCCGCTGGGTTGCAGCCATTTCAATGGGACGGTCTCAACGAAGATGGCGACGAAGCACCACCAGGAATTTATCAGTTTCGAGCCACCGTGCAAGGCGGACAAGGCAGCACTGCGGTAGAAACTTTTCTTAATGCGCGCGTCGATAGCGTCGCAATTGATCCAGACGGCGGTCTGGAATTGAGTGTACAGGGGCTTGGTCCCATTCAATTCTCAGATGTACGCCGGATTAGCTAATTGATTTTTCAGGAGTAGATATCATGCCTTTTAACATTGGATTAAGTGGATTAAATGCAGCCGCCACTGATTTGCGGGTGACTGGTCACAATGTTGCCAATGCTGGTACGGTTGGCTTTAAGGAATCACGCGCTGAATTTGGTGATTTGTTTGCAGCTTCGTATGGTCAAATAAGCGACACCATTTCAGGACAAGGTGTAAAAGTACAAACTATTGCTCAACAATTCAATCAGGGTAACATTAGTTTTACCCAAAATAATCTTGATTTAGCAGTCAGTGGTCAAGGTTTTTTTGTGGTTGAAAATGCGCAAGGTGAAACGCAATACACCAGAAACGGGCAATTCAAAGTTGATAGCAATGGGTTTATTGTCAACAACACTGGTGATCGTCTACAAGCGTTTGATCGCACCAGCGATGAATATGATTTTGCAAATCCAACATTTAATGTTGGTCAAATGAATGATATTCAGCTTGATCCAAAAGCGTTTAATGTTGCTCCGC
>SKYD01000113.1 GCA_007128075.1 Thiorhodovibrio sp. | reverse complement strand
CTTAACACCTATCACTTTCATATTGAGTATGGTTTCTGACAAAGACCCATCTGCTAAGTTGTTGTTTTATAGTTTGGCTAGCGTACTCAAATTGACCGTTTCCCGTCATGTGCGAGAAACTGATAGTTGGTAAGCCATCGGCGGCCATCACCTGTCCTTGTAAAGTAAAAGAGAGTAATATTTTTAAAATTTTATACGCGCTTGCCCTGATCTCGCGCTAAACTGCAAACAATCAGCAACATCACCAAAATTTGAGATACCAAGATGACTGAACCCAACAAACACGAACAGGTTGATCGGCTGCTCGCCGCCTATGAAAAGATGCTGGAGCATACCCGTGCGGGGATCGAGCGCGCCCAGGAGTCTGCGCCCAGGTTGCGCGATTGGATCGATCAGGCAAGCAATCACATGATTGAGCTAGGCGAGCTGACCCGCGAGGAGGCGCAACGCATCGCCAATTATATCGAGCGCGATATTCACGATGCGGCCGAGCACATCAAGGACACGGGTGAGGATTTGCGCAGTTGGTGGCGTTTTGATCTTGACCTCATCGAGCAACGGCTGCTCGATGCTTTTAGCCATGTTGCTGATCAAACCAGTGTGCAATTGCAGCAATGGGCAGCGCAGGCCCGTGGGATCACGCTGTATCACAGCGGCGAGATTACTGGCCCGGGGACGCTGGTGTGTGAACAATGTGGCTATAAGCTGCACTTCACCACCACCACCCAGATTCCAGCCTGTCCAGAATGTGCCGCCACCATCTTTAAGCGGGCGCCCCGTGACTGAATCAGCACCGGCGCAGCGGCTGCGTTGGCAATGTCGGCGCGGGATGCTAGAGCTTGATCTGCTGTTGCATGCGTTTGTAGAACGCGGGCTGGCAGATCTCAACGCCGAACAGCACGCCAGCTTTGTGCGGCTGCTGGAATTCCCCGACCCGATTCTGTATGACTGGCTGATGGGGCTGCGCAGTCCGCCGGAGCCTGCGCTGCATGAACTCATCACCCATATTTTGTCAGCGACACCATGAAACATCTTTGCCTACTCATTTTGCTGCTGTTTTCCACTGGCGCCTCGGCAACGCCACCGACGGTGCTGGTGCTTGGCGATAGCCTGAGTGCAGCCTATGGCTTGTCCCTGTCCCAAGGCTGGGTGGCGTTGTTGGCAACGCGGATCGAAGAGAGCGGATTTGATCATCAGGTGATCAATGCCAGCATCTCCGGTGAGACCAGTGGCGGCGGCTTAACGCGCCTTCCAGCGTTGTTAGAAACCCATCAACCCGCTGTGGTGCTGATTGCACTCGGTGCCAATGATGGGCTACGCGCCTTGCCGCTGACCCAACTGCGTGCCAATCTTACCCAGATGATTGCGCATAGCCAAGCCGCCGCTGCCAAGGTGGTGCTGATTGGGGTGCGGTTGCCACCTAACTATGGTGCCGCTTACACTGAGGGCTTTGTGCGCAGCTTTGTCGAGGTCGCTGACCAAACCCAGGTCGCCTTGGTGCCGCGTCTGCTCGATGGGGTGGCTGAGGAGCGGACTTTGATGCAAGCCGATGGGCTGCATCCACGCGCCGAGGCACAATCACAGATTCTGGATAATGTTTGGCCGACACTTCAGCCGTTGCTGGCTACACCAAATGAGGCTCCATGATGAAACTTGGCATTGATCGGCTGTTGGGAGAACGCAGTTGGCGTGAGCGATTGCGCGGGCGACGGGTGGCGCTGCTTGGGCATCCGGCATCGGTCAACAGCGTCGGACGGCACACCCTGGATGCGCTGATTGGGCTTGGCGGCATCGACATCACCGCTGCCTTTGGGCCGCAGCATGGGATGCGCGGCGACAAACAAGACAACATGATCGAATCTGAGGATGAGATCGACCCGGTGCATGGCATCCCGATTTTTAGTCTCTATGGTCAGGTGCGCCGCCCCACGCCCGCGATGCTTGACAGCTTTGATGTGTTGCTGGTCGATCTGCAAGACATCGGCACCCGCATCTACACTTATCTCACCACCTTGGTGTATTTTTTAGAAGCCGCCGCCCAACACCACAAAGCGGTGTGGATTTTAGACCGCCCCAATCCCATCGGTCGCCCGATTGAGGGCAGTTTTCTGGAATCCGGGTGGGAAAGCTTTGTCGGCGCGGCAAGGCTGCCGATGCGTCATGGGCTGACCTTGGGTGAACTGGCGGGCTGGGTCGTGGCAGAGCGTGGTCTGGAGGTCGAGCTTGAGGTCATCACCATGACCGACTACGACCCCACCGCCGCCCCGGGCTGTGGTTGGCCACGCGATGAATTGGCGTGGGTGAATCCTAGCCCCAATGCCTCCAGCCTGAACATGGCGCGGTGTTTTCCTGGCACGGTGCTGATTGAGGGCACCAAGCTCTCGGAAGGGCGCGGCACCACCACACCGCTGGAGGTCATCGGTGCGCCTGAGTTGGACACCTGTCGGCTGTTGCAGCGCATGGACAGCCTCAAGTCAGATTGGCTGCGCGGTGCCTTGGTGCGCTGCTGTGTGTTTGCGCCGATGTTTCACAAGCACGCGGCGCAACGCTGTTGTGGCATCCAGATTCATACCGACAGCCGCCATTATCTGCATGACAAATTCCGCCCCTATCGGCTGGTGGCACTGTGGCTTAAAGCCCTGCGTCTTGAGATGCCCGAGGCGCTGATGTGGCAAGATGCGCCCTATGAATACGAGTATGAGCGGCTGGCGATTGATCTGATCAGTGGTGGGACATTTTTGCGTGAATGGGTCGATGATCCAGCCGCCACGCCTGAAGATTTAGACGCACGGCTGCTGCCAGATGAGGCGGCGTGGCAGGCGCAACGCCAGGCGTTTTTGCTGTATCCTAGTTAAAAATTACTTGAGAAGACAGAACATGAGCGATATGGTCGCTGTCACGGTTGAGCGCCGTGCCGAGGTGCGCCGCGAGACGCTAGAGACCCAAATCCGCGTTGCCATTGATCTCGATGGTCAGGGCAACGCCCAGATCAAGAGCGGGGTGCCATTTCTCGATCACATGCTCGACCAAGTCGCCCGTCACGGGCTGATTGATCTTGCGATTGAGGCCGAGGGCGATCTGCATATCGATGCCCATCATACGGTTGAAGACATCGGCATTGCATTCGGGCAGGCGCTGGCGCGTGCTCTGGGTGACAAGCGCGGGATTCGTCGCTATGGTCATGCCTATGTGCCGCTCGACGAGGCGTTGTCACGGGTGGTGATTGATCTATCCGGTCGCCCCGGTCTGAGCTTTCATGTCGATTTTTCCCGAGCGTTGATCGGCAGCTTTGATGTTGATTTAATTCAAGAATTTTTTCAAGGGCTGGTCAATCATGCCGCGCTGACGCTGCATATTGATGCCCTGCGCGGCACCAATGCCCACCATCAGGCCGAGACCATTTTTAAGGCATTTGGACGCGCACTGCGCATGGCCATCGAGGTCGATACGCGGCTCGGTCATGCCCTGCCTTCGACCAAAGGGCGGCTCTAAATTTTTTAAGATGATTTGCTAGAGGATTCTGCGTTATGTCTACACAAGACGACTTTGCCAGTCTGCGCTGTTCGCCATTAACAGAAAATCTAACCGACGATCAGGTGCATGCGTTGGCAAGTATCGCCTACTGTCGGCGGTTGATTGATCAGGAATTGTTGATCCAAGAAGGGCATAGTGACAACAGCCTGCACATCATCACCGAGGGTGCGCTAGCCGTGACCCGCGATCTGGGGCAGGGCAGCGAATACACCACTATTCATGTGTTGCGCACTGGCGATATGGCGGGCGAGATGGGCTTTATCAGTGGTCGTCCGCACACTGCCACTCTGCGTTCGCTTGGACAAACCCAGGTGTGCAGCATCGAGCGTGATGCCTTTGAATTGTTGCTTAATGACCATCCGTGGATGGTGTATCGGGTGATGCAAAATATTGTCCAGGTGAGTCAGGACATTCTGCGGCGCATGAATTCGCAATATGTTGAACTGACTAAATACATCAACCGCTCGCACGGCTTGTTTTAATCGCTGGAGAACCACGAATGAAGCTGCAACAACTCTCGCTGTTTCTCGAAAATCGTCCGGGGCGGCTGGATGCGCCGCTGGAGGCGATTGCAGCGGCGGGGATCAATATTCTCACTCTGTCGCTGGCGGATACCGCCCAGTTTGGCATCTTGCGGCTGATTGTCCGCGACTGGGATCGTGCCCGTCAGGTGCTCGAAGATGGTGGCTGGATTGTCAATCTCACCGAAGTGATTGCCGTCGATGTCGAGGATCGCCCGGGTGGGCTGGCGGAGGTGCTCAAGGTGCTCGACCAGGCGGGGGTCAACATCGAATACATGTATGCTTTTTCGTCGCACCGTCCGGGCAAAGCAATGCTGATTTTTCGTTTTGAAGACCCCGATCAGGCAGTGGCGGTGTTGCGTCAGCATGATTTGCGGATCGTTGATGGTGATGAACTGCACGCTGAAGATCATTGACGATGAACGCTGAGCTTTATTGGGATGCGGCGTCTGAAACGCTCGCTGTTGCCGACAAACGCGCCCTGCAACTGGATCGCTTGCGGGCATTGATCAACCGCGTTGCCGAGGTGCCATTTTATCGTGTCTGGTTGCAACGCCATGATGTTGCTGCCGAGCGCATCCGCTCACTCGATGATCTGCGCCGCCTGCCGCTGACCACCAAAGACGATCTGCGCCGTCATCATCCGTTTGGGTTTCTGGCAGTGCCACGCAGTCAACTGGCGCGGATTCATGGCTCCTCGGGCACCACTGGCACCCCGACCTTTGTTGCCTACACCAAAAATGATCTCACCACCTGGGCGGAGCTGTGTGCGCGGTTTTTGGTCGCTGGTGGGCTTCAGCCCGAGCACACGGTACAGATCGCCTTTGGTTATGGGTTGTTTACTGGCGGCTTTGGGCTACATTATGGGGTTGAGCGCGTTGGCGCGGCAGTGATTCCAGCAGCAGCGGGCAACACTCGCCGTCAGCTCACCATCATGCGCGATCTTGCCCCCGAGGTGCTGATCTGCACCCCAAGCTATGCGCTGACCATTGCCGATGGGGCGCGCGAGATCGGGATGGATCCACGCACCTTGCCGATCCGCTGGGCGCATTTTGGCGGCGAACCGTGGACAGAAGATTTACGCATCGAGATCGAGCACCAGCTCGACATCATGGCGTTTAATAATTATGGCTTGTCTGAGGTCATCGGCCCAGGAGTCAGCGGCGAGTGTCCAGAACGCAGCGGAATGCACATCCAGGACGATCATTTTTTGGTCGAATGTCTTGACCCTGACACCTTGGAACCGGTTCCTGAAGGCAGCCCGGGCGAGCTGGTGATGACCACCTTAACCCGCGAGGCGATGCCGCTGATTCGCTATCGCACCCGCGACATTGCCTGTCTATATTCTGATCCCTGCCCCTGTGGGCGCACCGGCATCCGCATGAGCCGTGTCAGTGGGCGCAGCGACGATATGCTGATCATTCGCGGAGTAAATGTGTTCCCGTCGCAGATTGAAGAGGCACTGTTGCGGGTGGAGGGTGCCACCGCCCATTATCTGATCGAGGTTGATCGCCCTGGCATCCGCGATGAATTAACCGTCAAGGTCGAGCTACACCGCGAGCTGTTTTCAGACCGCATGGATCGAATGCAGGCGCTGCGCGATCAGATCAGCCATGAGATTCAAACCACCACCGGCATCCGCGCCCAGGTCGAGCTCGTCGAGCCGCGCACCATTGAGCGTTCAGTCGGCAAAGCCAAGCGGGTGATTGATCGGCGGACTGGGGCGGGCTGAGCGTTCACTTTAAACCCCCCGCTTTGCCCCCCCCTTCTGGCTAACGCCTAGTAGGGGGAATGCGCGGGGGGATATTCACTGGAGGCGCTTGTCAACGATAACTTGCGCCCAAATGAATTTAAACGATCATGCGTAAGCTATCTCGTTCAGCGCCAACATGCGCAGTTTCTCCATCAGCACGCACAATTAGAGCTTGTATCTGCCCGGATTCATCCACATAATCAGCAAGCCGATCAACGCTAAATTGGGCATCTTGCCGACCTCGTCCAGACGCATCTTGATAGCCCGTCGTATCTGTGCCAATGACATCCCATTTTCCAGTGGTCACATTAAACAGTTGCAGGGTGACATCGGCATCCGTGCCAACACCGCCGATTTCACTCTGCTTCGTCCACGCAGGACCGTTAAAGGTGAAAGTCGCACTGGTTTCTGGATTGATGTTTGTGGCATCAAATTTGTAGTCAGCCCCAGTAGAGCCACCTGGGCGTATCCATTCCCAAGTCGATGAGCCACCTGAGGTGCGATCACCGGCAATGGTTTGCGTATACGGTGAGATGTTTAGGCTATCGTGTCCACCGCCAACATGGGCGGTTTCGCCATCAGCACGCAGCACGCGTGTTTCAATCTGCCCTGAAGCGTCGAGATAGTCGGCAAAGCTGTCAACCTCAAACGCAGCAGTCAATAAGCCATCCTCTCCGTAACCCGTTTGTCCGACCCCAATTGTGTCCCATTCGCCGGTGCGCTGGTTAAACAATTGCATCTCAACTTGCGCATCAGTCTTAACACCGCCGATTTCGCTCTGATATGTCCAAGCAGGTGCTCTGAATGTGATCTCTCCGCCGCTGTTAGGATCTGCCATCCTTGAGGCATCAACTGAGTAGTTGATGGCGCTATGACCATTCGGACGCATCCACACCCACTCTTGAGATGGATGCCCTGTTTCACGAGACCCGCTCAATAATTCGCCCCGCCGCTGCAAGTTTGGGTTTTCAACTTCAATTACCCCACCCGGAACATTCGGGAATCCTGCCGGATGTTCAATTTGATACATTGGAGGCGATGTTGCACCATTGTCAGATGGTGGTAAATCCAGATCAATCGGTAGGATTGTCACTGGTGATTCATCCGGCGTTGCGGGTTCATAAGGCTGGATTGTGACACTGTTTGGTGTTCCGCCAACATGGGCAGTTTCGCCATCGGCACGCAGCACACGTGTCTGAATCTGTCCTGAGGCATCGAGATAGTCAGCAAAGCTGTCGACCTCAAACTCAGCAGTCAATAAGCCATTCTCTCCATAGCCGGTTTGACCGACACCAATGGAATCCCATTCACCGGTGCGCTGGTTAAACAATTGCATCTCAACTTGCGCATCAGTCCCAACGCCACCCGATTCACTGTAAGTTGTCCAAGCCGGACCCTGGAACGAGACCACACCGCCATGCTCAGGATTGGCAATCGTTGTCCCGTCAACTGAATAGTCGAGCTCACTATGACCACCTGGGCGCATCCACACCCAATCTTGCGATGGATGCCCAGTTTCACGATTGCCCACCAGCGGCTCACCAAGCACCATGCGATGCTCAATATCCATCCGCAAACCGTCTTGTTCCGCACCAACATGTGCCTTTTCACCGTCGGCACGCACAACACGCGCTTGCACCTGTCCGTCGTTGAGGTAGGGCGCGAGATTTTCGACCTCAAACACGGCATCTTGACGACCACGTCCAGAGGCATCTCGGTAACCTGTGGTATCAGTGCCAATGACATCCCACTCACCGGTGTCGTGGTTGTACAGTTCGAGTGTCACCTCGGCATCGGTTCCAACGCCACCCACTTCGCTGTAAGTTGTCCACGCAGGTGCATTGAAGGTAAAGGTGGCTGAGGCAAGTGAGCCATCAAGATCACCGGCATCAATTTGATAGGTTGCCCCTGTAGAGCCACCTGGGCGCATCCACTCCCAGGTTGCTGAGCCGCCGGAGGTGCGCACTCCAGTAAACGACTGTGGCTCAATTTTATTTATCGGCTCGGTAACTGGTGACTCAGCAACAGGCGATGTGCTGGAGCGATGGTGGCTGACGCGCTCATAATTGTATAATTCTTGTGCTTGACGACTGATCTGCACTGAATCTTGGCGCGGCGGCTGTTGGACTTGGGAATGGGCTTTTTCGAGCGCGCTTAAGCGTTGTCTGAGTGCTTCAGTGCCCATTCTTGCTTGGATTGCCTGACGGGCTCTGGCTTGTTGCTGAACAAACATCTCTTGGCGTTGTGCCAGCATGTCTTGGCCGCGATTAAGTAATGTGCTAAGAAAACCATCTTGATTGATTGTCATTGGATTGCCCTCGCAATTCGCTTACAGTTAGGTGAAAACCCAAACATCTAGCGCACTCGCATCCTTACACAAATCATGGTTGAGCACATTGATTCGACAGCTTTCCCGCCACCGCGATGTATCGGGTTATAGCGTTTTTCGGCAGTGCCGATAAAAACTTAAATCTTTTACCGCATTATTTTAGATCATCCCAGCGGTTGACAATGGTGCAAAAAAGCTGCGCTGTTTGTTCAGCATCATAGATCGCCGAGTGCGCGGACTGATTGTCCCAATCCAAGCCAGCGGCCTTGGCTGCTTTTGGCAACACGGTTTGACCGTAAGCCAAGCCAGCAAGTGACACTGTATCAAACACACTAAAGCCATGAAACGGATTCTTTTTATACTGTGTGCGTTCAACGGCAGCTTGGATAAAACTCAAGTCAAAATGGGCATTGTGACCAACCAACACCGCCCGATTGCAGCCTTGGCTGCTGACTGCCTTGCGGATGGGATTGAGAATTTTTTTGATTGCATCGTGTTCGGAAAGGGCATCACGAAACGGATGGTAGGGGTCGATTTTATTAAATGCCAACGCTTTTGGGTCAAGCTCGGCATCTAAAAACGGCAGCACATGTACCGCGAGCGTGGGGCAAGGAAACAGCCTGCCGTCGGCATCCATGCGAATAATCACCGCCGCAATCTCTAGCAATGCATGGCGTTGGGGATCGAAGCCCGCTGTTTCTACATCGACAACCACGGGCAGAAACCCGCGAAAACGGTGGGCAATGCGTGGGGTTTGTGGTTCCATTAAAATTGTCCACTAAGCGAGCACGGTCTGCAATGCCGCGATCAGGTGCTGATTTTCTTGTTCTGAGCGTATCGCAATGCGCACAAACCGCTCGTTGAGTCCATTGTAGTTAGTACACACTCGTACCGCAATCGCATGTTGCATTAACAGCGTCTCGGCGATAACCGGCGCGCTGGGTAAGGGCAGTGGCAATTCAAGCAGCAAATAATTGGCACAACTTGAGGTGATTCGAATGCCAAGTGTGGTCAAAGCGCCACTCAATTGCTCGCGCTGCTTGGCAATCTCGCGGCGGGTTGTTTGCAGATAATCATCAAGCCATGACGCACTTAAAATCTGAGTGCCAATCACCTGGGCGAAGGTGTTCACAGACCACGCTGGCAGATGGGCGTGTAGACGGACAGCCAGCGCGGGCGGCATGACCATAAAGCCCAGCCGCAGCCCTGGCAGTGCAAAAATTTTGGTCAGCGAACGGGCAACAATCACATTCGGCTGCTGCCACTGCAGTGCAGAATCGGCAGCAGCGACAAAATCAATAAACGCCTCATCAACAGCCCACCACACTTTAGGATGTGCAGCGATCAACGGTTTGAGCACATCAAGCTCCGCCAGCCGCCCGGTGGGATTGTTGGGATGACCAATCCACACCAAATCACCAGGTTGCACTGTGGCAGCAAGCGTTGCCAAATCCAACGCAAAGTCGCGTTCGCGGTCTAGTGGCAGTTCGACGACTGGAAGTTCCCACAGCGCAGCAGCGCGTTGATAATCCAAATATGCTGGCACATTCAGCACCACTCGCTGTGCCTGCAATGCCCGAGGCAGCCACCAGATTAACTGCTCAGAGCCGTTGCCGCTGACCACCCAACGCGGATCAATCGCCAACCAAGCAGCAATCGCGGCATTCAATGCTCGACACTGCGGATCAGGATAATGTGCCAATTCATCCACGGAACTCAGCACGGCGGCGCAAATATCCAGCGGCAACGGCAACGGATTGAGATTGGCACTAAAGTCGAGCAATTGCGTGCTTCGCGTTCCTAACCGCTGGCGCAGATGTGTCACATCACCGCCGTGCATCAAAGCCCGCGCTCATCACAACCGCTGTTTATTCTTGATTTTGATGCGCTTGTAGAAATCTTCCATCACCGCAATAAACGACTGCGAGCGCTCCCAAAATGGTGGGAAGTCACCGCCTTTTTTGATCAATACCGCAGGCACGCTGACTGCATTGACAGGCTGGGTGTCGTCTGTTGGCAGTGGGACACGGCCATGCCAGAAACTGCGGGCATCAACCTTGGGTGGCGGTGTTTGCACCACCAGCGGCGGATAGAGCGAGTCCACGGACTCTGCTGGCAGCAGACTGTCGTCGCTCATCAAGGGTGCCAGTGCCTGCCCAAGCGGGGTTTTGGCAAGTTCAGCGCGTAAGTTGTTGCGGGCAATGCCGCGTAGCTCCAGCAGCAGCAGCGGGTCGCGGTCGAGCAGATGGGCGAGCCGATAGTAAACCCCGGCGATATGCTTGCAAGGGTTCGCCCAATCGGGGCATGAACACTCAGAGATATCAAAGTCGTCTTCATTATCATCTGGCAGCAGCGAAAAACCTGAGGCGGCAAAAGCATCGTTAATGCCATCAGGCATCTCGTTCATTAGCAACGGGCTGATCAGATCAGCGCGACTGCCCAGCTCGGCAATCAGCATCTTGCGTTTCGTGTCCGAGATCTGCTTGAGCTGAAATTCAATCTTGTAGCGCGGCTCTTTGGTGACCCCAAAATAAGGATTGATATTGCCGCGCACGGTGGCAGTGACAAATCCCGTCGCGTCGATCTTAAAGCTGAGGATGCGGCTAGGACTCGCATAGGAGCGTCCGCGCTGCAAACGACCGCTATCCATCCGCTGTTCCAGTGCGGCGATAAATTGTTGTCCCCACCAAGTTTTGCCATGTTTGCGCATTGTTTATTCTCCCACCGCGTCGTGATTAAGCCGAATCAGTGCCTTGAAGCGATCATTGTCCAACTGCGTCAGCCAGGACTCATCGTTGCCAATGATCGCCCCAGCGAGTGCTTTTTTATCCTCGATCATGGCATCGATGCGCTCCTCAAGGGTGCCCATGGTGATGAATTTATGGACAAACACTGTTTTTTCTTGGCCAATACGGAAGGCGCGGTCGCTGGCCTGATTCTCGACCGCTGGATTCCACCACCGATCAAAATGGAACACATGATTGGCTCTGGTCAGGGTGATCCCGACACCACCGGCTTTCAGCGACAAGACAAACAGCGACGGCGGACTGGTCGGCTCCTGAAATTCAGCAATCATCTGCTCGCGGCGGCGTTGTGTGGTGCCGCCATGCAGATAAAAGGTGTTGAGATGCCAATGCTGGCGCGCCAGCCGCTCGATCTGTTCGCCAATCTCGGTGAACTGCGTGAACAGCAGCACGCTATCGCCCTCAGTCATTGCCTCCTCAAGCATTTCGTGCAGCCGTTGCAGCTTATGAGAACGCTCCGGCGTGAACGGGCTGCCATCTTGGAGGAATTGCGCCGGGTGGTTGCAGATTTGCTTGAGCTTCATCAGCGTCGAGAGCATCAGCCCACTCCGCTCCGCGCCTTCGGCTTGTTCCAGTTGGCGTTCAACATCCCGCACCAAGCTCTCATAGAGCGCACCCTGTTCGCGGCTGAGTTGGCAGTATTGCGCCGCTTCCAGCTTATCGGGCAGGTCGCTGATGATGTTCTTGTCGGTTTTGACACGGCGCAGAATAAACGGCTGCACCAATTGTTTGAGAATTTCCGTTTGCACCGGATCTTGATCGCGCTGCACTGGCAGCTCGAAAGTTTTGCGAAACTGGGCTTGGGTGCCAAGATAGCCAGGCTGCAAAAACTGAAACAACGACCATAGATCGGTGAGCCGATTCTCGACCGGGGTACCGGTCAGCACCAGCCGATGGCGCGCTGGCAATTTGCACGCCGCTTTGGTTTGCGCTGCCTTGGGGTTCTTGATGTTCTGTGCCTCATCAAGCACCACCCGATGCCAATCGACGCTGGACAGCAAGTTGACATCCTTGCGCACCAAACTGTAAGAAGTAATCACCAGTGCCACCTCGGCGATCTGCTTGGCAAAGGCGGTCTTGTTTTCCTGGCGGGCAGCACCATGATGCAGCAGCGTGTTTAATTGCGGGGCGAAGCGTTTGACCTCTCGTTGCCAGTTGCCGAGCACCGAGGTCGGCGCCACCAGCAGCGTCGGGCTGGGGGTCGCACCATCAGCCCGCTCGCGCACCAGTTGGGCAATGACTTGGATGGTTTTACCCAGACCCATGTCGTCGGCAAGACAGCCGTTCATGCCAAGCTGTTCCAGATAGCCAATCCACGACAGCCCTCGGCGTTGATAGTCGCGCAAGGTGGCATTCAGCCCGGCGGGCGGCTCGGCAAGCTCTAGCTGGCTGTCGTTGCGCAGCCGATCCAGCATCTCGGCAAGTGCTGAATCACGGTCGATCTCCAGCATGTCGTCCTGCGCGGTTTTTTGCAACAGCTCAGGCAGGGTCAGCTCGATGGTTTCCTGGCCCTGGCGTTGCCAGAAGCTCAGCATCTCGCGCATTTTCTCAGGATCAAGCTCAATCCACTGGCCACGGAAGCGCACCAGCGGAGTTTTGGCCTCAATCAGTGCGCGCCATTCGGCTTCGCTAATCTCCTCGTCGCCAATGTTGAGCGTGTAGCGGTATTGCAATAATTGATCGAGACCAAACTGGGTGTTGCTTGCCGCCGGGCCAGCACTGGGGGTGCTGCTGCCAACACTGCGTAAACGCATCTTCACCCGTCGCCGACCGCTGGGTGTCCACCAAGCGGGCACCACGACCTTGTAGCCAGCATATTCCAAAACCCAGGCATCATCTTTGAGAAAATCAAACGCCTCATCTAAGGTTAAGGTCACCGCTTGCGGCTCGGCGGTGTTCATGCCTTCCCACAGTTTGGGATAGATCCGCGCCGCCAGCCCCAGATTGAGCAGCAGCAAGCGTTCAAAATTGGCCTCGCCAAGCTGCTGACACCACGCCTTGCGTTGCTTTGGGGTACCTTTCCAATAGTCCGCCAGGGCTAACCGCTGCGAGGGATCATCACGCGGAATGACGATCAGCTCCAGCGTCCAGGGGGCCGTCTCGGGTTCGTTGGTCGCAGTCGGCTCTAGCAAGCGCAAGCCGAGAGTGAAACGCGCCGCTTGCTCACTGCCTTCGATGACCTGATGCCAACGGCGCCAATCGTGGTACAGCGTGAACCGATTCTCGGTTGCTAACAGCGGCTCCTGCCGCGTCTTGGCATCGAGCGCCAGATCTAAGATGCTATTTTCAAACTGTTTTTTAACGGTTGCCGGCAGCGGTGTTTGCAGCACCAGAGTGTCGAGCGTCACCGCAGCGCAGTGGGCAAGTAGAGTGGCTGGCTCATAGCCAGTCTCAGTGCCTGCAGCACAGGCGGCTGGCATCGCTGGCACTGCCTGTTCAATCAACTGTGCATAGGCGCGCCCTGCCCATTGCCACAGTGGATAGAGTTGCGGCGGTGGCATGGTCTTGCGCCGTGGTGGCGTGGGCGGCTGGTGATAGCGAAACCCGGGCAGATACTGATCTTTCAGCAGTAGCTGTTTGAGCTGCTGCATAAACCAATGCCAAAACAGCAGATCGGAGCCGAGGCGTACATCACCAACGCTGGCCTCAGCCAAAAAGCGCAGCTCACGGAATTCACGCCACGGCAATTTAAGGGCAAAGGTCTCGACCTGCCAGGGGCTTAGGGTTAGCGGATCATCGTCATCGCCGACTATCCAGTCGCCCAGACGATGCGCCAGCTCAGGCGAGGGCAGTGGGGCATTGTTGTGGCTTGGCAGCCAAACCGTGCCCGTCTGCACTGATCGCCGCTCGCCTTTTTTTATTAGCCCCAGGGTTTCCAGAAGCTCAGGCCACCTGGGCTTGGGTAAGCCAAAAGGATGAGCGGCCGAGTCTTGTGGCGTGGTTTTGGGTTGTAGAAGTGCGTGGTCGCTTTCGACCCAGAGCCGAAAATGACCGCCACAGGCGAAGGCATCAGTGGAATTGGGCTGCCAAAATGCGTGAAGAATTTTCATATAAGTGTACCACTCAATGAGGCTTGATCACACAATTTTACACCAAATTGGCGGTCTGCAATGTCTTAATTTGATCACGCAACTGTGCTGCCTGTTCAAATTCAAGATTGCGGGCATGATGCAGCATCTGTTTTTCAAGCCTTTTGATGGTGCGGGCGCGCTCGGTGAGGCTGAGTTTTGCGGTGCTGTCGATGATAGCCGCGGCGGGATGCGCTTCGCGCTCAGGGAGCGTCGCCTCCATGATGTCGGCGATCTGTTTGCGAATGGTCTGCGGAGTGATGCCATGCGCCTGATTGTAGTCAAGCTGTTTGGCGCGGCGACGCTCAGTTTCATCAATAGCGCGGCGCATCGACCGCGTGATCTGATCGGCGTACAAAATCGCCTTGCCTTGAACATTGCGTGCTGCGCGGCCAATGGTTTGGATCAATGCCCCGGTCGAGCGCAAAAAGCCT